>CAZKVA010000108.1:0-6419 GCA_964556035.1 uncultured Actinomycetota bacterium | reverse complement strand
GGGCCCATAGCTCAGTTGGTTAGAGCAGCGCACTCATAATGCGGAGGTCCCAGGTTCAAGTCCTGGTGGGCCCACCAGTCTTAATACATTACTCAATTTATCTATTAGGAATTACAGGCATAAGTCAGATATTAATACTTTGAAAATAGAGTTTTATTATATTATTTTATTAAATGCCTAGCGTTTACTAAACTCTATTGATACTATGATGATAAAATAATTATCTGAAAGAAAGAGATGTTTAAGAGATTTTTTTGTGGTAAAACTTTTTTAATAGTAACATCAATTATTGTTTTAAGTTTGCTATTGTTCCTACCTTCATGCTTCTTATTGCCAACTTTTTCTTTTGGAGATCTTACTATTAGTACAGAGATTGATAAAGAGACCGGTGCGCCATTAAATTCCAAGAATGAATTCACAATAGATGTCAAAAAAATCTATGCTGCAATCAAGGTAAATGGTGTGAACGCTGACGATAATAAGCGTTTTACTATACTAAATGAGGATTCTGGTCAGATTATTTTTGATCTAACTGACGAATATTCCACTGAAACAGAAGGTCCTGTAGGAGGAAACTTCTATATTGAAACAAATGATATAGAAGAAGATCAATTATTATTAGAACCTGGCAATTATATTGTTTCTTTTTACCATGACGGGCAATTAAAAGATTCTGTAGAGTTTAAAGTAAAAAAACCTGAAGTAGAGATTTTAGATGTGTTTCTTTCAAGTGAAATTGATGAAAGCACTCTGGAGCCTTTAAATTCAGTTAATGAATTTAAAGATTCAGATACTGTTTTTATATCTATAAAAACCAATTACCAGTTACCAGGTGATATTTATAGTGTGAGATGGTACTTTGGTGAAGACGAGATAATAGATGTAGTAGATGTTGAGATCACAGAAAGTTTATATGAGACAGGATCCCTGGCTCTCTGGCTGACTTCTGAGAAGTTTAGAGGTCCGGGAAACTACAATGCAGAGATTTATCTAAACAATTCCATTTATGGCAAATATGATTTTATAGTTACATTGGATGAAGTAGTTGAGGAAACAATCGAAGATTATAAAAGAATAATTTTATTATTTGGCTACCCTGATCAATTCACAATAATATTTGATGAAAGCAATAATAATAAGAGAATAGATACCTGGATTTATTTTGATATGGATGTCCTTTTTATATTAGAAGATGGGATCTATGTTGATTCAGAGCAGTATTATGGAGGGAAAGATCAGGAACCTGAGTATGAATTAGTACCACAGGATTTCATATATGGTATGACCCCTATTGAAGTGGAAACAGTTATAGGGGACAAGGGAACCAAAAGTATTGATGAAAGTACCGGACTGGATGTCCTGACCTTTGGCGGAGGAGAACTCATCTGCATATTTAATCCAGACAATGAATTAATAATTGCATCTAAACAAAATAGATTATCAAATGAAACATAAAATAATCAGTAGAAGAATTATTAAAAGATAACCGGAGGTTATAAGATCCTTAAATTTTTTTATAAATGTTTTAAAAATGAAAATGGCGGTATCGTACTTGGTATTTTGGCTATAACAGGCATTATTTCACTGGGGGTTGCCATGTTTGCTTTTGGTGACAAAACAGTGGAATACCAAAAGCAGAAAGTAGATGTTGGAAATTATGCTGATATTTCAAAAGAAGCAGATGAAACAGGTGAAAAGTTAGAAGAGAACAAGAAGGCCCTGCTTGGACTTATTATAGATGGAGGCAAGGTTGTTGTAGGTGTTGGTGACGATACCGGGCTACTTATAATTCCTCAAGAATTAGGGATATTTGATGCAAAAAAGAATAAAAATATTGAAGAAGAAAATAAAATAAAAACTAATCTAGAAAACAATGGTCTAGCCTCAGATCCGCTCACGGTAAACATATCAAAAATCATAAAAGCCAAAATTGAAAACAATTCAACTCCTGGTACTAGCCCTGAAGATATAGATGCTATGCTGATTAAGATAATGGAAGATATAGAAGAAGAAGAAAAACTTTTTGACAATACTGAAAATGACGCAGATGATGCTGCGGAAGAAGTTGACGCTATAATAGACATGGTTTCCCAAATTGAAGATATCCTTGAAACCAATGATAAAATTGCAGATCAAAAAATAATTAATTTAAAAAGTAATCTTAATAAGGCAGAATCTGAAAAAAAATACCTGGAAGGTATTGTAAAAGCTTATGAAGATGCTGAAAAGGAGGGAGGTTTCCATACACAGGGTATATCAGATATCAAAGTGAGGTTGGAGGAAGCTGAAAAAACAATTAATGGTCTTAAAGAGGAGCTTAAGCAGTATGAGGGTGAGCCAGTAAAAAATGGTGATGAAGAAGAACCTGAAGAAATAGTAGAGGACACAATAGAAGCTCCTACAATAAAATTAAAGATAATAGCAGGACCAACATTTTCAGAGGCAGATGATGTTTGTTACTATAGAGTAAAAGCTGAAGTAACAGGTGAACCGAATCCGGAAATCACCTTCAGTAAAGATAATAGCGGAGGGGCATGGGGCAACAATACTGTTCAAATTAATCTAAAAGATGGAGCATCTTATACTCTAAAAGCAACAGCAACAAATTCAGAGGATTCAGCAACTGCCTCTATCAATCTTCCCTGGGGTTGTGAAATATTGCCACTAGGGAGTGTGACCTTGAATGGAACTGGAGTTTTAAATGGTTTTATAGATAGAGATTATTATTCAATAACCATGACTGTAAATATGGATACAGGAAATATAAGCGGCAGGGTAAGTTTTTCCGGAACACAAATTGGATATGGCACAGTAACTGATCCGGATACAGGAGATGAAACCACAGTCCCAGTTTACTGCAATTTTAGGTATAGCAGAAGCTTGAGTGGCTCAATGAATCTTGAGACCAGGACGATCGCTGCAACCACATCTGGTTATGTGATTGGTACATCTGGTGGACTTTGTGAAAGTGTGTCAGACAGGTATTTTACAGGAACTCTAAGAGGCACATTGAATGGGTCCGGGACCTTTGCAAGTGGGACTGATTCAGGTGGGGAATACTGGTCAGTATCCAGATAATCAACTCAGGCATAAGATATCGTCATTTATGATTTAAATTCTGGTTTTAACCTCATTTAGAGCTTGACTAATGTATTGAATTTTTACCCCTTTTAATTATCTGGTTCCAATTTTGTAAACAATGGGACACCATATTATTTTATAAATCTCTTAAACATCTCAATTTCTGCTAATATTGAGTTTAGATTTATACCGATAGGTCCTTGTATCTGTCTGCTAAGATTCTTAGATTTTGATTATTATCAAAGTTAAAAATTTATGTAAGGTAAAATGAAGAAATATCTATTTATATTTTTGGTGTTAATGTTAATAATGATTTTACTTGTCTCATGCAAGCAAGGATTTGATTATATAAATGAAGGACTGGAAGAAGAACAGGAAAAAGATGAGAAAATACAGGAAGAGCTTGAGGTAGAGACAAGTAAAGAATATTCAGAAGAAATATCGAATTTTGATGATGAGTTTAATGATTCTCCAGGTCGAGACACTAATGCTTATAAAGGACTCCGTCTTGAGACTAAGGAACTAGAGCTATCCAGAATTCAAAACAGTTTTCCCCGTCTGGTTTGCCTGGGTGATTCGGTAACTTTCGGCTGGAATCTGGCCTATAAAAAATCCTATCCCTTTTTACTTGAAAATAGATTAAAGGAAAAGTACCCTGAGATACTAGTAGTAAATTCCGGTATTGGTAGCGAAACAGTAGTTGATGGATTAGGTCGCCTGGATAGTGATGTATTTTATTTTAACCCGCAAGTAGTAATAATAAATTTTGGATTAAATGATGCCTTTGTATTTAAGATTGGAAATGAGGACATCGACTTAATTAATTATATAGATTTAGATACCTATATCGATACTTATAAGCAATTAATTGAGAGAATTTTAGAAAAAGATATAGAGGTCCTTATTATGAGTACCAATCCGATAATACCAGAAAAGCTATGGCAAAATAAAGATATTGCTAATAAGTTGGGAGAAAGTTACAAGATCTATAATCAGGCGGCAAGGGTTATAGCTAAAGACTATGACCTTATTTTTGTGGATATCTGGGACGATTTCATGGCAGGAGATAAATTGAGCTCATTTCTCCAGCCTGACAGTGTACATCCCAATGAAAAAGGTTTAATTCTTATATCAGAAATATTAGCAAATACCCTGGGATCAAAAGACCTGGCTGATAAAATAGAGTAGATAAATTCTAGGTTATAGGCTGTTATTCATTTTATAAACCTCTTGAATCTCTCAAGTTCTACTAATATAGAGTTTAGATTTATACTGTTTAGGCTCACCATCAAATCAAAGCTAATGCCGAGTGGTATGAAATCAAATATGCTAGAAACGTGGATCCACATTTCATTGGACTTGAAAAGACGGACTTAGCGCAAGTGAGGGAGTCTGCGTCTCTGCAGCGAGCCGAAGGCGAGACGAAAGAACAAGTCCTGGTGAGGCCACCAATAAAATTATCATGTCTAGCAAAAATAGACTAAATTCAGAGATTATATTAATTTAAAAGCTACTGAAAAGCAGGACCCCTTTTCCAATACACTTTCTGCCGTTAATGAGAAAGGGATCTTTATGGGTAGGTTTAGGAACAGGATATTGACCAGTCATGGCTGCCAGTAAATAAATTCCTGGATAAACCAGTACAGCCCAAAGAGCTATTGCAGCTGGTCAAATCAGTTTTAGAAAATAAATAAAACTGATTTTTTAACAATAGTAAGATAGAGAATTTTTTAAAATAAGAAATCCAAAGACAGGGCACAAGTCTGTGGTCTGTCCAAATATCCATTCATGTAAAATATTATTAAAGCTCCCAGGACCGGTATAGAGGGTCACAAGCTAAAATAAGGTACCTGCACAAACATATCAATTTCTTACTTATTAAATAATCCGCATTAATCTAAATATAAAAAAGATTATAGATAATATTTTTATATTTGACATTTATTAGGAATGTATTAAGATTATATTAAACAATTCTAATAGAAAAATAATTATAAGTTTATAAGTATTTAATGTTATAAAGAAGAGGAGTCGTAATGGATGATGAAATAAAACGAGTGGACACTAATGAGCTCAGGATCAAACTATCTAAATTCCTGAAAGAAAACAAGGGAGATACCATATTTATTACAAGGTATAATGAACTTGTAGGTGAACTGAGGATCTATACTGATGAAATAAAGATGAAAACAGAACTCAGGATAGCCAGAAAAATGGTTGAAGCAGCAAAAACTTCAGGAAAGTAGCATAAATTAAATATTTCTTTGTAATAATATATGTTTCTATCATATCAGAGTTTGTAAATTCTGTGGATTAATAAAGCCTGTTAGAGTAATATGATAGGTCAATGGAAAAAAAATCTTATAACAATTTCTTAAAGTATTCAGTATCTGTGATCCGTATATTGGTCGGTCTGGTATTTTTTGTCTCAGGTCTTTTAAAGATCATTGATATATCATCATTTAAAGATATCGTGATCTCGCTGGGATTATTTAACGGCTCCCTGTCTTTTCTTGCTTCAATAATCATGCCGGTTCTGGAGTTACTGCTGGGACTGCTGCTCTTGCTAGGGATCTATACGAGGGTTATAGCTATACACATAAATGTATTAATAATCCTTTTATCGTGGGTCACTTTCTATGTATTGAATAATAAACCGGAACTCTTATGCGGATGTTTTGGGAATTTTTTTAATCTTACATTCAGCACTTATCATTTCATAGTCTTATTAATATTATTTATCTTTAACCTGATCCTGATAGTCGAAGTCAGGGAGACATGGTCCCTTGAAAAGTATCTCAGGGATAAGATATCGAAGAAAAGAAAGATGCTGATAATAGAAATATTGACATATGTTTTTATTGCAATCGGAATTATTTTAGTAGCTTTTGCGATTTATAGTAATCTAAAAGGTCTGCGCGGTTCTGGTGAGTCAGAAAATACAGCCACAGACCAGGAAACATCTATTATTGAAACCAGTGAAATTGATGAACCTGTTATAAATATATTGTCCGTGGATGAAGCCTACCAGGCGTATATTGGAAGTGATGATTATTTATTTGTAGATGTAAGAACCGTTTCTGAATATGAGAGTGGACATATCGAAGGGGCTGTATTAATACCTCTTTCTGAAATAGGTGACAGGCTATCCGAACTTCCCGTGGGCAAACCCATAGTCGTGTACTGTAATGGTTCCAGCTGTAATAGGAGCGGGAATGCAGCAACAATACTGGTAAACAATGGTTTTACCGAAGTATATGATCTTGGGGGGACTGGAATAATCGAGTGGATAGAAAAGGGTTATCCGAATAGTTAATCACTGTTTTCTTTTTATTTAA
>CAZKVA010000107.1:0-6464 GCA_964556035.1 uncultured Actinomycetota bacterium | reverse complement strand
TTAAATAATGGCAAATACCCTGAAATTTATAAGAAATACTTCAGGAAATATCCTGGCAGGGGGGATAGCAGAAGCATATTATGGCGGAGTCCCAGATGATATCAGGTTAGAAGCACTAATAAGATTGGATAAAAATATACTTGAGATAATATCTGAATTCTATGATATATTTATTTGAAATGTCAGATTATTTTTATATTAAAAGGATAATAACACCAATATCCAGTCACTATTTTACTCAAAACCGTGAAAAATACAGTATTATTACAAAAATTCACGGTTATATTGATAAAA
Organism: uncultured Actinomycetota bacterium; assembly: GCA_964556035.1. Lineage (GTDB taxonomy): Bacteria > Actinomycetota > Humimicrobiia > Humimicrobiales > Humimicrobiaceae > M55B120. Next base: position 6,170 of record CAZKVA010000107.1, on the reverse strand, counting down.
GCGTGAAATTATATATACTATAACTATGGTAAAAATATTGCATGTTTTTAATACAATAAATAGTTTAAGAGAGCGGTACTACACTGCGTCCACAGGCAAACAATCGCTTATAAAAATATTAAGTGAAGCAGAGATTGCTGAGCAGGTATATAACTCCAATGCAATAGAGAATAATACTCTTACTCTTGAAGAAACAGAAAAAATCCTTTTGCAGATAAGCTTAGATAGATATGTAACTGAGAGGGAGCTATATGAGGCCAAGAATCTTTCGCGGGTAGTCTCATATATAGATACAAGAGCCAAAGAGAAGGAGCTTACTCTTGAGATCATTCTACTACTTCACAAAATGCTTATATCGAATATCCAGGATGATATTGCTGGAAGATTCCGTAAAGATGATGAATGGGTCAGAGTTGGTAATCATATAGCACCTGATCCGAAAGAAGTAGTGAAAAGACTGGAGAAGATGCTTGCTACTTATAATGCAAGTAGCAATGAAAATATTATTAAACGAATTGCGCTACTACATCTTACATTTGAACACACTCATCCGTTTGTCGATGGTAATGGACGCATCGGAAGAGTTTTAAATAATTATTTGCTTATACGGGAAGGTTTTGTGCCAATAAACATTAAATTCATTGATAGAAAAATGTATTATGAGGCATTTGAGGAGTTTGGCAAAAAAAGCACCACTAAAATAATGGAGGAAATAGTCGGCAAATCTCTTACAAATAGCTATCACAAAAGACTTGCATATATGGAGGGTGTGCATATCATGACACTTGCTGAATATGCAAAAAAGTATAAAGTGTCACACTCTAATCTGATAAATAAGGCAAAGCGGCAGACGATAGAAGCGTTTCTTGAAAAAGGTGTTTGGAAGATTGGTGTAAATTAGTAATGGATGAAAACTATAGGATCGAGAAAGAATGCAGACTAATTCCCCACTTTTACAAAATAGGCCGCTACAAGCAATAGCCATAATATCATCTTTACATTATCCTGATATAGGTTAATCTTGATAAAAATAAATCTACAGGTAATGAAAATAGAAAAAATACAGAGTCAGGATAATACTATTAAATGAGAGCACTTCATATTTCAATTGTTGCCGGTGGTCTCTATTTATGGGATGAGGGCCCGGGTACAGATAGTTTAAAAGAGCTAAAGCAGTCATGCAGGGCCATAGAGTTTAAAATAAAGATACTTAAAGGAAATACAAGAGATTCTATTGTATGGCTCCCCTCACAAAAAAATAACCCCATCCCTTCATCGCCTCTGATAGGCAGTATGTCTGATAATAATGTAAAAACTAAACTTCAACCTTTTTATACCATAATCCGGCAATTAGAAATAGAAGAGGCCATTGAGCTCTGCTCGATGGCCAGAGATGGGAATATAGCGGATTCAGGAGTAATTTTTGGAGACTCTATATATTGGATAGACACGGTCTTAAAGGCAGTGCTTAAGATTGTGGCGGAAGAAAAGATCCTGCCGGCAATGTTACACAGAGACAGAGAATGGGAGGCAAGGTGGGTACCCGTTATCGGCAGCGGCAATGAGCAGCAGATAAAGAAGCTAAGTGATGCTATGCCACAGGTTTGCAGGTGCATGGGCAGTGAGGATAAATTGCCCGATATGCCCGGCCGTCTGGCTATCAATATGCTGCTTACAAAAAGTGTAGATGCTATTATCAGAAATAGCGGTCCTGGAGTAAAAAGCAAAGCCAGACATGATAGCCTGCACGATGCGTGGATCTATGCCCTTACAAGCAAAGATGCAATAGTTAAGTGGCCCGATGAAAATCAGCTATATGATTTTTCAAAGCAAATGGCGGACTGGAGCCGGCCGATAGATATTATCACAGGATCACCCTTTAATCTTTGTTTTCGCCTATCCGAACCTGAAGAAGAAAAAAATGAGTGGGCTGTGGATTATTTGCTTCAGCCCAAAGCTGACCAGAGTATATATTTCCCGGTATCCGGGCTGTGGAAAGAAAACAGCAAAGAAGCAAAACAGCTCAAGAAATTTGGAAATACTCCAATAGAATTTATCCTTGCCGCACTGGGGCAGGCTTCCGGATTGTGCCCGGATATTTCAAAAAGCTTAAAAGAAAAAGATCCTCTGGGTTTTAGGCTTGACGCAAATGGAGCATTTGTATTTTTAAAAGAATATGCCCGGGCCTTAAGAGCCAGCGGGTTCAGCGTTCTGCTTCCTTCCTGGTGGGTTGGACAGGGACCTGTAAAACTTCTGGGGCTCAAAGTCAGAACAAAAAGTGGACAAATGCAGTCTAGCGGCGGACTGACACTTGATTCCATGATTGAATTTGACTATAAGGCATCACTTGGAAATGAAGAATTGACATTGGAGGAATTAATATCTCTTGCAAAGATGAAGACTTCGCTGTTGAAGGTCAGGGGCCAATGGACGCAGATAGATCCAGAGCAGATTAACTCGGCAATAGATATATTAAAGAAGCAAAAAAATGAAAAGATGCCGGTCCGTGACCTTCTGGCAGCAGCTCTTGGGTCTAAGAAGGAGGTCAAAGATCTTACTATTGATTCAGTTGATGCTGTTGGATGGCTAAAAGATCTTTTAGACAGGCTTACAGGCAGGGCTGAACTAAAAATACTTTCCCAGCCTGATGGATTTTCCGGAAAGCTGCGCCCTTATCAGAGGAGGGGTTTTTCCTGGTTTGCATTTCTGCGCAAGTGGGGCCTGGGAGCATGTCTGGCTGATGATATGGGCCTTGGGAAGACAATACAGTCCCTTGCTATTATTCAGAGGGAGCAGAAGGCGGGGGAGAAGAGGCCGGTGCTGGTGGTTTGTCCCACTACAGTGGTCAATAACTGGCTAAAGGAAGCAGGTGTCTTTACTCCAGAGCTTAAAGTAATGGTACATCACGGAAGCGATAGGAGAAAAAAGGATGGATTTATAAAAACTGCAAAAAAACATGCCATAGTCATATCAAGCTATGGGCTCCTGTATCGCGATATAGATTTTTTAAAAAAGATGAAGTGGGCGGGAGTAATTCTGGATGAGGCACAGAATATAAAGAATCCTGAGACCAAAAAATCAAAAGCGGCAAGGTCCCTTGTATCAGACTACAGGATTGCCCTGACCGGAACCCCGGTAGAGAATCATGTAGGCGACCTGTGGTCACTGATGGAATTTCTAAACCCGGGGCTGCTTGGCAGCCAGGCTTATTTTAAAAATACCTTTTACAAACCTATTCAGCTTTACAGGAAAGAAGATGCTGCGGCAAGATTAAAATATATGACCGGCCCCTTTATACTCCGCAGGATGAAAACTGATAAAAATATCATTTCTGATCTGCCGGAAAAAATGGAGATAAAGGACTATTGCAATCTGACAAAGGAGCAGGCCTCGCTTTATAAAGCAGTAGCTGATGATATGCAGGAACAGATAAAGGAAGCTGAAGGCATAAACCGAAAGGGACTCGTCCTTTCTACCATTATGAAGCTTAAGCAGGTATGCAATCATCCTGTCCAGTTTGCTAAGGACAACTCCTCTATAAGGGACCGTTCAGGCAAATTGCAGAGACTGGAAGAAATGCTCCAGGAGACGCTTGGGCTGGGAGAGCGGACCCTTGTCTTTACCCAATTTGCCCATATGGGAAAAATACTGCAAAAGTATCTTCAAGATTATTTTGCACAGGAGGTATTTTTGCTATCGGGGGCTTTAAGCAAAAAGAAGCGGGATATGATGGTAGATCGTTTTCAAAGCGACAGGAAAGCTCCCCATATTTTTATACTGTCTCTTAAGGCAGGAGGAACCGGCCTGAACCTTACAAGGGCAAATAATGTTGTCCACTATGACCGATGGTGGAACCCAGCAGTGGAAAATCAGGCAACGGACAGGGCCTACAGGATCGGCCAGAAAAAGAATGTTGTGGTCCACAAGTTTATAGTCGCAGGTACGCTTGAAGAAAGAATAGATGATATGATCGAACAAAAAACAGGGATTGCCAGCATGGTGGTCGGTACGGGAGAGAAATGGCTAACTGAACTTTCAAATGAGGATTTCTATGAAATGATAAAATTGGGAAGCGAAGCGATAGGGGACTGATATGAGCTATGATTATTATGACTGGTATGAACCCACTGTTCCTAAAGAGGTAAAAGGCGGGATCAGGGCTAAAAGCAAGCGGGGTGCATTTGCCAATCGCTGGTGGGGACGGCGCTGGATACAGACACTTGAAGATTTTGATATCGGTGCCAGGCTTGGCCGGGGACGCTCCTATGCCAGAAAGGGTCAGGTGGCAACTCTTGATATCTTAAAGGGCAGCGTGCATGCTGAGGTCCAGGGTTCCGAAATTGAGCCATATATTGTATCAATTAAGTTTCAGGTCCTTACAGGGAAGCAGTGGGACAAAATTACTTCCAGGCTTCTGGAGAGGCCGATTTTTGCTGCCATGCTTCTTGGAAATGAGATGCCCCGTGATATAGAGTCGGTATTTAAGGATGAGGGCCTGTCACTATTTCCTGAGAGAGAAAAAGATCTTGAGACCAGCTGCAGTTGCCCCGACTGGTCAAATCCCTGTAAACATGTTGCTGCTGTTTTCTACCTTATGGCCGAAGCTTTTGATAATGATCCATTTCTTCTTTTTAAGTTAAGAGGTATGGGAAAGGAAGCATTTATAAAAGCATTAAGAAGCAATGAAGAAGAGGATAAAAGGGTGATGATTGAGCCGGAACCACTTCCGGCGGATTATAATAAATTCTGGGAACAGGGCAGGAGTTTTGATATAAAAGTCAGCATCATACCTGTGGACCTGCATGCGGCGATGCCAAAAAGGCTGGGACCGGTACCCTTCTGGCGCTCAGACAGGGACTTTATTGAGGAGATGGAGGCTATCTATAAGAATGCCTCGGCTCATGCCAGGGATCTATTTGAAATGGATTTTGGAAAAATTGGATAAACTTCCATTACATTTAATTCCTATGGATGAAATAGTAGACAGTGATATTAATAGAGGATAAATTAAGATAAAAAATATGGGATAGGGTTATATGAGATATATTTTGATTCTTACTACAATTTTTATCATTTTTGCAATGTTTCTTAGCTCTTGCATTATTGAAGGAATTGATAATTTTATAAGTGGAGAAAATATCCAGGAAGAGAATCCAGATAAGGACAAGGAAAGCAATGAAAGTATTGATCAGGAAAAATACGAAAGTAATGATCCTGATGACGGAGCCTCAGAATCTTTCGAGTCTGAATCCAGCCATAATACTGGCAGCCAGGAAATAATCGGAAGGTCTAAAAATAATATTATGTTCTATAGCGATGAGGCAAATTTTGCTTTTGTATATCCCCATAACGATCTTACTCTTTCCTCATATTCTGATTGGAAGAGTGAGTATGGAGACCTTTCTTTAAATATTAGCATTAAAGCTGTGGAGACCCTGAAAGGGGAAATAAGGGATACAGTAATTGATGAAAGAGAAGCACTTGAAAAAGGAAATTTTGGTCCGAGTAGTAGCTTTTCCTTCGAGCAGTCCAGAAAAGTTATAAATAATGGCGATGTATTTGTAAAAGAGTTTCTGGTATTTGGAAGATATGATATATGTGATGTAGCCTTTGAGCGCAGGGCTGTCTTTTATAATAATGGCTATCAGGTGCTGATAACCCTTTTAGCTGATAAAGATAAGATAGCGGAAGGCATGGAACAGTATTTTACTTATGATGAGGTAAATTGCCTGGAAGAAAAAGTGTGGGCCCCGGATGGAAAAGATGAGTTCTACGGCCAATTAGTGTCAGGAAAGGCTTCATCTTTTGCAATGGAGTGGTATGAAACATTTGATGATATTATGTATCTACTCCAGATAAATGATTTTAAAGGAGCATCGGCCGGGTACAGCAGATTGATAGATAAAAGGTATTTTGAGGAAGACGAGAAAGAAAAATATATTATAGATATTGCATACCCCCAGTTTCAGTCTGCTAGTGCTGAAGGTATGGATGAGGGTATAAATAAAATAATATATGATGATGCTATTGCCCCGATGATAAATAATTTTAAAGATGAGATATTATTATATGATTATGAATATATGAATCTCAGGTACTTTCTTGCAATTGATTATCATGTAGTAAACTTCAATGAGAACATAATATCGATCTGTTTGGATATCTATACC
>CAZKVA010000106.1:0-6512 GCA_964556035.1 uncultured Actinomycetota bacterium | reverse complement strand
CCATATGCCTTAAATCTCACTTTTTTAACTTTGGCTTATTCATAATGTGTCCACAGCTTAATCACTTTTTAACATATGATTTTGAAAAAAACCAGGTTGTATCCTAGATTAAAAATTATACTATAAGAAACAATTTAATTGTATGATATAAAAAAGTTTACAGTCCTTTTAGAAAAGCAATTTATCTTTATAGAAAAATATTATCATAAACATTTTTACGGTGTCTCACCCTTAATATGAGAACCATTAGTTCATTGCCATCAATTGAGTAGACGATGCGATAATTTCCAATTCTATATTTACACAGACCACTATATTTTCCCTTCAGCCCAATTCCCTGATAAGGATCCTTTAAGATTATTTCTTTTACCGCCTCAAAAAACAGCCGAATAGTCTTTTTATCTAATTTCTTCAGATCCTTTTTAATATTTTTATGGTAAATAACCCTGTATTTCAATCTTCTTTCCTTCCAGGAACCTGTCCGGGAACTGGATCCTGGCTTTTTAAACTTTCCTTTAATTGCTTCTCAGAAATATATTCTGATTTTGGATCCGAAAATCTCTGAAGAGCTATTTCTACATCCTCTATTTCATCAAAATAATTCTCAACAGCTTTTTTGACAAACCATGACTTTGTCCGCTCACTTACTTTGCATACGTTATCAATCCTATCTATAAGTTCCTTATCAAGACTCAGTGAGATATTTTTTTTCATAACTTCTCTCCAAATAATAATATTATTATGTTCTAATACTTATAATATATTTATTATAGCTATGATTACAGGATTATTCAATCCTATTGGAAGCAAATAGAGATACATGTCAAATTAGGTTATTTATACAAAGATAATTGAAGTAACTACCCGACCAAAATTAGATATATCTAAAATTAGTCATGCCTATTTTTAAATAGAAGGAACTCCTATAAAAACATTCTTACAGCTTATAGAAAGCCTTATATATCTTCCGGTCAAGCATCAGGTCAAGACCCTTCTTAAATTCAGAAAGAGGCAATACTTCTGAAAGTAAAGCAGAGACATCTATCTTCCTGTCCTTTATGATCAGGTCATAGGAGCGCGCAAGAGTATCCGGGGTAGCAGAATAGGTGCTCCTTATTGTGAGCTCACCTTTATATACCCTGTTAAAATCAACAGGTATTGGTTTTGTATCAAGCCCCATCCCAAATATATTTATCTGTCCTCCGGCTCTTATATATGAGAGGGCATCTGTCACTGTAAATTTATTAGTAACAGTAAGCACCGCAGAATCTATTCCTATAGGAGTTATTTTTTTTATTTCTGTTAGTAAATCAGTTTCCGATGGATTAATGACGTGATCCGCCCCAAACTCCCGGGCCATTTCAAGTCTTTGACCATCCATATCAATTACAACTGCCTTGAGCCCGGCAAGTTTTATGAGTTTTAAAAATAAAATACCGATAGCTCCCGCACCAACTATAGAAAAAACATCCCCTTCTATATAAGGTATCCTGTCCATGGCTCTGATGCAGCATGCCAGGGGTTCTACAAAAAGTGCTTCAAGCGGATTGCTCCCCTCCGGAAGCTTGAAGGTGGTATTTTTTATATGTTCCTGTGATAACCTTATATACTGGCAAAATCCTCCAGGATAGATATTTGTCTCCTTAAACATCTTGCACATGGTATGGTTTCCATGTTTGCAGTAGTGACACTTGCCGCAGGGAATATGGTGTGCAGCAACAACTATATCTCCAACTTTAAACTTCTTGACTCCGGACCCGGGCTCCACCACTTTTCCGACCACTTCATGGCCATAAACTGAAGGTTTACCCTTAGTCTCAAATATTTTTACGATATCCGAACCGCACAGACCGCAGTAAAGAAGTTCTATCAGCATATCATCATCAGAGATCCCGGGTCTTTCGATCTCTTCTATGCGGAAGTCATTTTCACTGTAACAGAGTAGGGCTTTCATCATCTAATATTCTCCAGATACTATAATTATCATTTTACCTGTAAAAATAATATCATAAACATTTCATAGATTAAATACGTGACTCTAATCAGTCATCCGCAACACTAATGCTAATGCAGAGCAGTTGTCTCTGCTCCGGTAAAGCTGCCATACAGATCCCATCCCAGTCTTCCAATAATGATGACAAGCAGTATTATAAATATTATCCTTATTACTTTTACTTTCAGTTTTTTACTAAGGTATGTCCCTATCCTTGATCCTGCAATGGCGCCCAGGGCAACAGCAACTCCTATCCATATATCAAACTGGACTGAGAGTAGCTTACCCACAAGACCTGGTGCTGCATTAAATAGTACAACCATAAGGGAAGTGCCAATAGCTATCTTTAGAGGAATATCAAAAAGAAGAATTAATAGCGGTACATAGAGGAAGCCTCCTCCGATACCTAAAATACCAAGAGCAAAGCCTGCAATAAGTCCTATTGGGATGATCTTAAAATAATCAGCCTTTGTAGGGACTTTCTTGACTGCAAGTTCCTCACTCATCTCACCAGCAGAACCCTTCTTTTTAATAAAGAAAAGACCGAGGGCAAGAAGAACTGCCGCAAGATAAATTATTTTTATTGTCAGACCCGGGATCTTGTCTGTAAAGTATGAACCAAAGAAACGGGTTATCCCTGTAGATACTCCAAATATTATTGCATACCTGAAGTTAATACTTTTCTGGAGCCATTTAAAAAGCGTCCCGAAGGAGCTTGCAAAGGTTATCTGTATTGTAGATATTGCAGTTGCCGTCTTCCATTCCACATTCATGATATATGTCAGTATGGGAAGGATAAGTACTCCTCCGCCTATTCCAAGCAGTCCTGCTATGATCCCATCAAAGACCCCGATTCCGAAAAATTCCAAATATTCGAGGTACATCTTGTTCCTTCTAGTTCATTTGCCTTAAAAAATAATAATAAGCACTGTTTTCTATTAACCCTACAGCACTAAAAAAGTTTTATAGATCCCTTATTCTATTATCACATCTTCATCTCCAATATATGCTACCCCGGTTATTACTTCAAAGTCTCTAAGATCGGGGATTGTCTTACCTTTTATTTTAAGGTCCTCAAGCATCCCCATATTTATCTTTTTTTTATTGATCTTTATTTCATAAAGATATGCTTTTTTTTCTTCATCATCCATAAACAATGCATCAATTTCTATCTCCCCTTTCCTGTCCCAGTATTTTCCAGCTCTTGAAAATTTTATACCAGAAGGATTCTCTTCTATTATCTTCCGGATAACCAGGTCCTCTAATTTCCTTCCTTCATATGCCGGCAGCTCCTCCCATGTCTGCGAAAAAGCTCTGCCAGTTTTTCCTGTTTCCTTTAGCACCCTCTTTGTTTCAATAAATCTAAACCAGAATTCTAAAAAATTATCATTAATATGATATCTTCCCTTTCTTTCCTTTAAGCTCTTGCTTGTTACAGGCAGTCTCCTCTCAGTCATCTGATAGATCTCTTCAAGATTCTTTATATAGGATCCAGCATCGTTCAAACCAGTGAACTGCTCTATTTCATTTAATTTCCTTCTTCCTTTTGATATTGCAGAAAGTATCGAAAAATAGGAAGAGTATTCTTTCCCAAATTCCTCTTTTATAAGATTCTCTCCTTCCTCCCAGATAAAATCCCTATTTATCATAAGCTCACGGATACTTTCTTTAAAACTCTTCTTTCCCAGATCGACAAATTCTTCTATATATTTAGGAACGCCATCAAAGATTGAAAACTGATGAAGCAAATCTTTTCCAGAATTAAACCCATTATCTTTAAGTATCTCTGATTGTACCTTTAAAGGTAGATAAGAAAGCCGGATGATTTCCGAGGCCCTTCCAAACAGGGGTTCCTTTGAATTTTTAAATATTTTCTCCATCAGAGAAAATGATGAACCAAGAAATATTAGTAGTGCATTGGTCTTCTCTTTATTGAGATCAAATATTTTTTGAAAGGTTCCGAAAGCAGAAGGTTCCGAATATAGGAGATTCTGGATCTCATCAAATATTAAAACAATTGATTTTTTCTTTGAAAAATCAAACAGGAACTTTATTAATTCCTCAAATGTTGTAAAATTTCCATAAAATACTTCCCCGTGTTTTTCCTTTATTTCATCCGACCATTCAGAAATAATCTCATTTATTTTTTTCTTTTTTGTAAAAAAATACAGGTGGTTCTGCTTTTTTACAGATTCAAGGGCAAGGCGGGTCTTCCCGATCCTCCTCCTTCCTGTAATAACCAGGATCCTGGAACCTTTGTCTTTGACAGTTCCAATAAAATGCTTTATTAGTGATATTTCCTTCTCTCTGCCATAAAATTTCATAAGATAACCACCATTAACTTAATGTCCATTAAGTTAATATAGATTATCTTAACAATTAACGCAAGTAATTTATTGTATCAATCAATTAGACTGAGAGTATATCTATGATCACCCTTATGAAGACAACTACAAAGAAGAGGATGAATATTATCCTTGTAGCAACTGGGCTTATTTTCCTCTTAAGATAGGTTCCCAACCTGGCTCCGCCTATTCCTCCTATACCGACCGTGACAGCAAAAAGGATATTAAAATCCACAGATAATAATTTACCAGCAAGTCCTGGTATTGATGTAAATATAATCGCTCCAAGGGATGTGCCTGTGGCAATATTCATAGGAAGCCCCATAAAAAATAGAAGTGCCGGAACAAATAGGAAGCCGCCTCCTAGTCCCAGTATCCCTGCCATAAATCCTGCCACAGCTCCTATGGGTATTATCTTATAAAGGTCTTTTTTTGAAGGTTCTGTTTTGTGACCTGTGATCCTGGAACGTAGAAGTAGGATGATAAAAGATACTGTAAGGGCAGAAATGTACATTATCTTTATAGTGAGGTCCGGGATATATTTTGTCAGATAACCTCCCAGGAATGAAAATAGCATGCTTGAAAGACCAAAATATAGAGAGTATTTGAAAATAATCGTCTTCTGGTAATAATTAAATATGGTCCCGGATATGGAAGCAAATACAATATGGACCATGGACATGGCTGTAGCAACCTTGATATCAATACCTGACAGGTACAGAAGCAGAGGGATTATCACTGTTCCCCCGCCTATGCCCATAAGGCCGGAAACAGTCCCACCTATTAATCCTATTAGTATAAATGTGATGTATTGCAAATTATTTATATGAAAAGATTTTGAGTTCTATGTTAAATATAGTGAGTTAAATATTTATTTCCTAAAATATGTTTATGTAAAAATTATAATGGAAATACACTTAATATAAAACCAAAATATCAATTTCTACCAAACACGAATCAGGTCCTGTCAAACTTCCTGTGAAAGTTTAAAAAAGAAGTGAGGATTATCAGTACAAATAATATACTGATATTTATATACAGGACACTGTTTTTAGAATAATACTCAGACATATAACCTGAAAGATACTGGAATGTCATCATACCAAGGTTTGCAAAAGCGAATGAAAGACCAGACGCACTATTAGTATATTTTGGAAACAGCCCGGATGCAATGGAAAACGTTATTGTGAAATTTCCAGCAATCGAGATCCCAAATAAAAATATTAGAATATTCTTGGCAATAAGATTATTTACAAAAAGTACACCTATTAAAATAAAGAAAGAGATTATAAAGCTAAACAGCACGATCCTTTTTTTCTTAAAATGTTTTATAAGCTTATTACGCAGAAGCATCCCTATAAATATTGCTATCCCAAATGCGGAGAGAAAGAGTGAACTGATATTAATATCAACACCTATATTCTTAAAATATGATGTAAACCATACAAAGAATGTATTCATAATAGAGGTATAGAAAAATATAATTATCCCGCATATTATAAAAGCAGGATCCTTTATTATCTTCTTATTTGCAGAAAAGAGCTTCCTAAACGATGTCTCTACCCGTGTTATCCTCGGTATCTTCATTTTCCAAAGTACTATTGTCAGGGCTATAATGGGTAAAAGGTTAAAAATATAATAATATCTCCAATCGATCCTGATAAAAAGGAGTAGGCTAACTATAAGTGGCGATAATATCAAGGCGGAAGTATGGCCGAAGTTTATCTTGAACAAACTTGATACTTTATTTTTTGGATAGAGTGTTCCCACTATTGAAAGATTCCCAACTATAAGCATTCCAAGTCCCAACTCCATCAGGAAATATGCGATTATAAAAATAGAAAATGTGTGGGAAAAATACTGCAGTAACGAACCAACAAAATTAATACCCAGGCCAATAAATAAGACTTTCTTCAGCCCGATTATTTCTATCAGGTTTCCGGTTATAAGTGAGATAAAAAATAATCCAAATATACTCAGGGCTATTACGGAACCGATATCATCGAGGCCGACATCAAGTTCGCCTGAAATAATAGGGATAAGCGGAGCAATAATATTCCTGGCAGCAGCAAGTACAAGTATCTGGAAGAATGCATACACCAGTATTTTATTGTTTCTTAGGTTTGTTCTGAACATTTTCTTCCTTTTCTAATGCAATTGGATCATCTATCCAC
>CAZKVA010000105.1:2347-6519 GCA_964556035.1 uncultured Actinomycetota bacterium | reverse complement strand
TTAATGATTATACTGGAGATATTGATGCCGGTAGCACATCAGGGGATATAAGCCTGGTGGAGGGTAGAGATAATGAGGACGTGGATGTTTCTACTGTTTCAGGAGATATCCTGATCGACCAGGATGCTGTTTCAGATATGAAAATAAGAAGCACATCTGGTGATGTTAGGATCAGTTTACTGGAAGATTCACAATTCTACCTGGATATAGGAACAGTTTCAGGAGAAATCAAACATGACTTTTACATTAAGGTCATTTCATCCGGCCGAAGAGATCTTGAAGGAAAAGTGGGTGATGGCGACGACAGGATAATAATAAGTACCGTTTCGGGTGATGTGACAGTAGGCTATTAAATGGATCAGGTCTTATTTGCTAGAAATAAGTATCCAGGGATTTAAGTCAGAAAATAATGAAGGAATAACTTAAATGGATAAAAATACTGTAAAAGGGAGGAGATTTAAAAATGAGAGTATTGGCAAAAACTTATAGAAGGTCAAGTATTATAAAGATAGCGGGACTGGCAGTCTTGTTAGGCATACTTGCAGTAGCTGCGGTTTCATGTAAATGGACTATAGGAGTAGTGAGGGGTTCAGGAGATATTGTGAGCGAAGAAAGAGAAGTCTCAGGATTTGATGAGATCCAGTTTACAGGAATAGGAAACCTTATTATTGAACAGGGTGACGAAGAGGCATTGGTAGTAGAAGCAGATGATAATATTATAGGCCTGATAGAAACAGAAGTAAGAGGTGATAAGCTCCATATCGGATTTAAAAGAGGAGTCAATATAGTGCCGACCAGCAAAGTAAAATTTTATCTTACAGTAAAAGAACTTGATAGGATCGATCTTTCAGGTGTGGGTAGTATAGACTGTGATGAATTTGAGACAGATGATCTCGAGTTTCATATAAGCGGATCGGGAGATATTGATTTTGAGATAATTGCTGAGAGTATTGAAACCAGTGTTTCCGGGCTGGGAGATATCGATCTCTCAGGAGAAGTAGATTTCCACAGAGTCCAGATAAGCGGTTCCGGAAAATATAATGCTGAAGAACTTGGAAGCAAGGATTGTGAAGTCGATATCTCAGGACTGGGTAGTGCTACAGTCAATGTGTCTGATAATCTGGATATAGAAATAAACGGTGCCGGGAATGTTTATTATAAAGGCAATCCACATGTATCACAGCATATATCAGGACTCGGTAGGATAAAAAGCCTGGACTAGGCCAAAGAAAATGTTTGTGGTAGTCATTTAAATCATTCGGCTACCACTGCCGGAATAAGTTTAATAGGAAAAACTATATAAAATAGTAATTTGAAAGGAGAATAAAATGACAGAACTAACTAAAAAGGAATTAAAGATCGGGAAGAAACAGATCGAGGGGCCACTTACCCTTTGCTGGGTTTTGGCAATACTTCTGGGGATAGGAGTCTTTTCAGGATTTGCCTGGGGACCGATAGGATTTATGACAAATTATCTTGAGGCGCCATTTACTTTTCTGGCGATATCTGACCTTGCCAGGAATTTTATGGGATTTCCATTCAGGATGATGTATTCCCTGCTTGCCCCGGCACTTTTTATAGTAGAGCTTATAGGCATCTACCAGAGAAAGGCATTTGCAGTACCTCTGGGAAGGGCAGCCCTTGTGGTAACGATGGTATTTTTCTTCCCCATTGGGACAATATTTGGCGGGATCATGTGGAAGAGGTTTAACCATCCAATGACTAAGAAGTATCTGAATTATGAAGACGAACACACAATGGAAGAAGAGGTAGAAGTAGAAGTAGAAGTAAAGAAAAAGAAATAATCAGGGTACCTGTTCATATATGGTTGTACTCTTACCAGATATAGAAAAACCGGCCCTTATCCTAACACCACCGGATAAGAGCCGGCCTATTTTAAGCTATTAATGAGTAATCACAATTACCCATTTTACATAAAAATTTTAAAACTTATTTGCGGTGGGGATCTTGCGGTAAACAAAATGCAGGATAATACCCTTCGAGACGATTATAAGGAAAATGACAATTGCCATTATTATATCATCAAGTCCTATTGCTTTTCCGACCAAGACGACTGCAGCGCCTTTCCCACAATCAAATAAAAAAGTAGGAAGACCGGCTTTTACCCCATATTGCCGCCCAACTCCTGCGGTTCTTGGTCTATCGATTGAGGGCAAAAGAACAGGTTAGAAAAATTTTCTTGTAACTGATAATTTATATAATTATCTAAGACTATTTAAACATTATTTAAAAAAATAATTAGATTATACTATTATACGACTCCCGTCCAATTAATATAATTTTAGGAGTTCATGAGCGTCAAATTCGGGAGCCAGTATAATTCTTATTCCTTGCCATTCCAACAGAAAAGACAAAGTTTTTCTTTTGGTAAGCCGATGGCTTTAACCATATTATCAATCGTTTGGTATTTTAGTGAGGTTACTTCCAATTCTTTTTGGATAGTCTTAATCATTTCTTGATATTGTGGTGATTTATCGTCGATAAAAGCTTCAATATCAAATTGTTTTTCACCCATAATTTTTTTAATAACTCTTCTGGCAGCTAATTCTTTTTTTGACCGTGTCGATAAAAGATAGGGGCAAGGAAACATCAAAGGTGGACAGGCAATTCGCACATGGATTTCTTTCGCTCCATTTCGCCAAAGTTTATCAATGGCCTGATTTCTTAATTGAGTTCCCCGAACAATTGAATCATCACAGACAATAATTTTTTTTCCATCAATGATGCTTTTAATTGGGATTAGTTTTAATTTAGCCACCTTGTTTCTAATCTCTTGAGATGGTGGTATATAGCTTCGGCCATAACCATCGGTATATTTAATCAAAGGGCGCTGGTAAGGAATTCCGGAAGAAATAGAATAACCCAGAGCATGAGCCGTTCCTGAATCAGGAACACCAGTCACCAGGTCAGCTTTTATCTTGTCGTCCTGGGCCAAATTGGCTCCACAATGCTCTCTAACCTTCTCGACACTAATGCCTTCATAAGAAGAGGCTGGATAGCCAGTGTAAATCCATAAAAAAGAGCAAACTTTACTATTTTTATGAATACATTTTTCTTTTTTTAAACCCTCTTTAGTTAAAACTACAATTTCTCCTGGTTTTAATTCCAAATTAGGTTCAAAACCTAAATTTGGGAAAGCACAAGTTTCTGAAGTTACAGCTAAATTCCCCTCATTTTGACCGATGACTAATGTTGTTTTTCCAGAAACATCCCGTGCAGCGTAAATTCCTTCTTTAGTTAAAGCTAATAAAGAAATGGAACCAACAATCTGACTAAAAACATATTCAATACCACTAACGATATTGCTTTTTTGAGCAATTAATTTTCCAATCACCTCTGTCGAATTAATCATGCCGCTACTCATTTCCGAAAAACTTCCTCCGTGAGTCATGATTCCTCTTGCTAATTTGTTTTTATTATGCAAAAGACCGGAAGTAGCTATAGCAAAGTTTCCAAAGGAACAAGAGACAATAATTGGCTGGGGATCAAGATCACTGATAACACCAATTCCCTTTTTACCTTTTAATTTAGGAAGTTCTTCAATAAATTTAGACTTAAACTGAGAAGTAGAAATATCATGAATGCAGCGGGTAATCTTGTGATTCAAAACAGCCAGTCCTGCCTTTTTAGTTCCCAGGTGAGAATGATAGTCAGTCCCATAAAAAAGGGATTGTCGGCAATCTTTAGATGAAACAATACCAAAAAGTCCACTCATAGTATCTGAATTTTAACATTTTTATGAATTTTTTTAATCAAAAATTCTAACTTATTTATAATAACAAAAGACAAAACAGTAAAATAAGGAAAGAAAGGAAGGTAATATGCCAAGAAAATGCTACACATCTGAACAGATCATTAACTCTTTGAGAGAGGCAGAAGTACTTTTAAGCAAGGGCAGTACAGCTGCAGAGGCTGCAAGACACCTTGGTATTGCAGAGCAAACCTACTACCGCTGGAGAAAAGAATATGGTGGTATGAGGATCAATCAGGCCAGGAGGCTAAAGGAGCTGGGAAAGGAAAATACCCGGCTTAAAAGGCTCGTGGCTGACCAGGCCCTGGATAATGCCATATTAAAGGACGTAGCTTAAGGGAAACTTGTAAGCTAAGGCCAAGCGCAGACATGCTGTAAATATAGCAAAGGATAAGTACAG
>CAZKVA010000105.1:0-2247 GCA_964556035.1 uncultured Actinomycetota bacterium | reverse complement strand
TGTAAGCTAAGGCCAAGCGCAGACATGCTGTAAATATAGCAAAGGATAAGTACAGTATCTCCCTGATGAGGACGAAATTACCAGAAGAATAATTAATCTTGTTACTCAGTATGGAAGATACGGTACTCCCAGGATAACTGCTATGCTACACCAAGAGGGCTGGAAGGTAAAAATCACAAGAGAGTGGAGCGTATATGGCGTGAGCAAGGGCTTAAAGTAGCAAAAAGACAGAAAAAGAGAAGAAGACTGTGGTTAAATGACGGATCATGCATCAGGCTGAGATCAGAGTACAGAAATCATGTTTGGAGCTATGATATCGTAGAAGATAAAACTTATAACGGAAGGAAATTTAGGATCTTAAATATAATGGATGAATACAGCAGGGAATGTCTCCTGTCCTTTGCTGCAAGAAGGATAACTTCAAGTGAAGTAGTAGAATTCTTAGCAGAGCTTTTCTGCAGTAGAGGACTGCCTGAATATATTCGCTTAAGATAATGGCAGTGAATTTACCGCTAAAAAAGTAAGAAAATTTATTAGAAATCTTGGGACATTACCGGCATTTATTGAACCGGGAAGCCCATGGGAGAATGGCTATATTGAGTCTTTCAATGGAAAAATGAGGGATGAATTGTTAAACTGTGAGATCTTTGATACTATGACCGAAGCTAGGGTGCTTATTGAAAGATGGAGGGCTTACTACAATACCATAAGGCCTCATAGTTCTCTTGAATATAGACCACCGGCACCAGAGTTTAAGGTAGTGGATATCAGTTTAAAAATGGCTTAGATCCTAACTTAAGAACTGGACTCATGATTGGGGAAAAGTCATTTAAACCGGGGAAGATATATGATAAAAAAAATGAAAGCACAGCTATTTTATGGGCCTGGCGATGTAAGATATGAAGAAACAGACATACCTGAAATAGGTCCAGGTGAAGCACTTGTCAGAATTAGAAGTGCCCTTACATGCGGATCAGACTTAAAGACTTATAAGAGGGGGCATCCTACAATGATTGCTGATGGTTCGGTATTTGGGCATGAATGGGCTGGAGATATAATCGATCTGGGACAGGGAGTTAAGGATTTCTCAATCGGGGATAGAGTTGTAGCAGTTAACTCAGTACCATGTTTTAGATGTTATTACTGTAAACTTGAACGGTATTCCATGTGCGAAAATCTTGTATACAATAATGGAGCTTATGCGGAGTATATAAAGATACCCGCCAATATCCTTTCAGTAAACACACTAAAGATACCGGAGCATATTGGCTATGGTGCAGCTGCACTTACAGAGCCTCTTGCCTGTGCTGTTCATGGAATTGATGAGTCAAATATAACCGAGGGTGATACGGTGGTTGTAAATGGGGCAGGACCTATAGGACTTTTCTTTGTAGCCTTAGCAAAGCTTAAAGGTGCAATCGTGATATCAAGCGACCTATCAGACGAAAGGCTTGAGGTGGCCAAAGAATTGGGAGCTGACTTTATAGTCAATGCAACCAGGGTAGATGATCAGGTGCAGGCTGTAAAGGACCTTACCTCTGGTGGCAGGGGAGTAGATGTTGCAATAGAGGCCACAGGGTTTCCAAAAGTATGGGAAATGACAATACTAATGGCAAGAAAAGGTGGTACCGTAAACCTCTTTGGCGGATGTGCATCAGGCACTACTATTACAATAGACACCCAACTTATCCACTATTCCGAGCTTACGATAAAGGGAGTATACCATCACACACCCTACTATGTTAGGAAGGCATTTAAGCTAATAGAGAGGGGTCTCCTTGACACTTCAAAGTTTATAACTTCGGATATGTCACTTGAGAGACTTGTAGATGCTCTTGAACTTATGGGAAGACAGAAAGGCATTAAATATAATATTGTAAATTAGCTGATGATTATTTTTTTGGGGAACGCTCAGTAAATTTGACTATTGAAATTGAGTTTAAAAAAGATAAAATAAACTAATTTATTGGGTATAATAAAAGTTATTTTGTTTAACTTTGGGCGAATGGCGGAGCCGAACCTGACCTTATCCCAATCTTTGATCCAGTTTTTAACTTAGTATCTAATTATCCTGAGGGTCCCCCAAAAACTAGTCCACCTATAATGTCAGTAATCTGAACTGTCCCCCATTTACTGGACACATAGAGTAGATACCTGAGTTAAAATGCATCTTTTCAAACTCTATCGGCGACTTATAGCCTAATGCTGAATGTAATCGTATCGGATTATAAAACATCTCAATATATT
>CAZKVA010000104.1:0-6655 GCA_964556035.1 uncultured Actinomycetota bacterium | reverse complement strand
CGTGATACGGTTTGGGGAACACAACAACAAATAGCGGAAGTTTTTAATATAGATAGAACGGTTGCTACAAAACATATTAATAAAATATTAAAAGATAAAGAAATTGATGGAAAAAGCAATGTGCAAAAAATGCACATTGCAAATTCAGATAAACCGATAAAACTATACTCTCTTGACGTTATACTTGCTGTTGGGTACAGAACTAATTCATCCAAAGCTATCGCTTTTCGCATCTGGGCGACAAAGACTCTCAAACAGCATCTCTTGCAAGGGTACACTATTAATAAAAGAAGCGTTGCCAATAATTATCAAAAGTTTATGCGAGCGGTGAAAGATGTAAAAGCGCTTTTACCGGCTGGGAGTGCGGTGAGTGCAAAAGATACTCTGGAACTTATAAATATTTTTGCCAGCACCTGGTTTTCTCTCGATGCTTATGATGCGGAAAATTTTCCACAAAAAGGAGTCAGTGGAAAACAAGTATTTTTTACTGCTGGAGAATTGATAATTGATTTGCAGGATTTAAAAAGAGCATTGATTACTAAAAATCAAGCCACAGAGTTATTTGGGCAGGAAACAAGTAAAGATACAGTGGGTGGAATTGTGGGAAACGTATTTCAATCGTTTGGCAAAAAAGATGTTTATCCGACAATAGAAGAAAAAGCTGCGCATCTTTTATATTTTATGGTGAAAAATCATCCATTTATTGATGGCAATAAACGAAGCGGGGCGTTTTCTTTTGTGTGGTTTTTGAGGAAAGCCGGAGCATTGAGGGCAAGCTTTACTCCTGAAGCGCTGACTGCACTTACCCTACTGGTTGCGGAAAGCAAACCAAAGGATAAAGAAAAAATGATAGGATTGATCTTATTGCTTTTAAAAAAGGATTATGAGTAAAAAAATTTATTATGACTTAGAGTTGAATATATTATAAAAATTTATTATCTCTCCCAGAAAAAGGTTCGAAATTTCGCAACCCGGGCCAGCCACCTCTAAGACAAATGTGTCGTGTATATCTTAATCTATTTAAAAATTATAAAAATACGAAAGGATTACAATCTTATAATATTTAAAGTTATAATAAAATATATTATTTTTAATTATATGCAGAGAAAAAATGGAAATAACTTACAAGTCCATAGGAATCGTTCATTCACCATTTAAGAAACCAAAAGGAACACCCATCCAACCCAGAGCTGCCAGAGGTATAGAAGGAACGGTTGAAATATTTCCAGAATATGAAAAAGGATTAAAAGATATTGAAGGATTTTCCCATATTATTTTAATTTGCCATTTTCACCTATCAAAAACTTTCTCTCTTGAAATTAAACCTTATATGGAGGATAAACTCCACGGATTATTTGCCACCAGGGCACCCTCCCGTCCCAATCCCATAGGTCTGTCAGTAGTAAGATTGGTAAAAGTAAAAAGTAATATGCTTTATATAAGAGATGTAGATATAGTCGATGGCACTCCGCTTCTTGATATAAAACCCTATATACAAGAGTTTGGTTCAGAAGATATTATAAAAAAAGGATGGCTTGAAAATAATATTGGTAGGCTACCTGATTCAAAAGATGATGGAAGATTTACTAAATAACCAATATCTTCGTTTAAGCTTAATAAGCTGGTTTAAAAATTGTCCACCTCTGACCAAAAGGATAAAATAATATTTTCCTGAACTTACCTTTGAAAAATCAATAAAATTATTTAAGCTTTGACCTTTTTATCTTTGTTTTTTGCCTTCTTTTTCTCTTTGTCTCTTGGACTCTTATCCCCCATTTAAAACTCCTCCATTTCTACTCTTTTCAATTAGCTTTTTAAAAATATTAATATTCATTATAAAAAATAAAGATGAATAAAAATATAAAAATTTAAAATAAGGATTTTAATTTTAGTAATTGGTTTAAAATTTGGTTCGAAATTTCGCAACCCGGGCCAGCCAACCTGTGTATAATACAAGCATATCGCTTTACTAAAAGATTAATACAAAATTATCAATATAATATTTCAAATTTTATGATCTAGGTATTCCTATCCACCTTGGAACTGTATTTAGATATTTTTTATAAGTTTTTTTATATCTCTCATTGCATCGGCATTCTTCATAATTAGCAACAATATTTACTAATATTATAAATATTATTGAAACTAATAAAATAATCCATGAAGCAGTAGCAATACCTATTCCAATAGAAACTAGAATATTAGATAAATAAAATGGATGTCTGGAAAACCTATATATTCCCATAGTTACAGGTTCATTAATAGGGGTTTTAGAAAAACTTATACATCCACTGGTCAATATTAGCATAGCTAATAAGAAAATAAAAAGCCCTACATAAAACCAGACTGTCCCTAGTTTAAACGGTAAAAAAATAGCATAAAGAAATTCCATATAGATAATAATAGTAGCAATATAACCTACAACTTTTTCACTTACACTTAATTTCATATCAGTAGGGTTACTTAATTTTTTATGTACTGCATTATTTAAAAGAGGCAATACAAAGGATGGAATAAGGAAAATAATTACAAATATCCAGGCATTCCAGATACCTATTTTAAATATTGGTATAAGTGCCATAGTTTACCTGTTTTTTAATATTATTATTTCATCAAATTTACTAAACTTTGATTTATTAAGAATATTTTTACTGCCTTTACTTGAAGATATTATTTTATATTTCTTAAAAGTAATCAAGATTATTCTACTTAATCCTTTTGTTATGATTTAATATTTTACTATTGAGGATCCAGGAAGTAAATTATTTATAATTTCATTTAGTATAATACAAGAAGAAACAAAGTAATGTTTGATTTACTGAATGGAGTTTTTAGGTAATTTAATTTTTATCCTAACAATTAAATTTTGGTATAAAAATATCTCTCCAACCCAATAATTCTGGTTTTAACTTTGTCTACTATCCTCAACCACTCTGCGCACTCCATTAAGTGACTAACTTCTCTAAAGTTAATAAAAGAGGGCTTTGCTCTAGAGAAAAATATAGCACTAAAAACTACTGTCAAGTAACATCTTGACAATTAGTCAGTACTGATTATAATTATACTCAGTACTGACTAATATTTTATAGAAAGGGCATTTATCATGGTATCGTTGTATATTCTTGGATTGCTAAAAAGGTTTGGTTCTCAACATGGTTATCAGTTAAAAAAGATAAGCACCGAGAAGCTTTCCGATTTTACAGAAATCAAGCTGCCAACGATTTATTATCATCTTGAAAAAATGGAGGCAGAAGGTCTGCTCTCTGCTAACAGAGAAAAGCTGGGCAGCAGGCCGGAAAAGACTATATATACTATTACAGATAAAGGAATAGCTGTATTCAGGGACATGCTTGTTGAACTACTTGAATTTGAGTACAGGCCTACATTTCCTTCGGATGGTGTATTTTATTTTTCTGACTATATTGAAACTAGAGAGATCAAAGTACATCTGAATATTTACATTAAAAAGCTTGAGAAAACGCTGACTGCTGTTAAAGAACATAAAAAAGAGACCTTGCAGTCTGTTCCGGATAAAATGAAAATGATGGCTAAACTCTTATTCAGCCATCACGAGCGCCATTATCAGGCAGAATTGGACTGGGCTAAAGAGGCACTAAATCAATTAAACTAAGAGGAGGAGAATATGTCAAAGCAGAGAATAGCAGAAACAAGTGAGGGTATACAGGATGAACTAACCGCCCAAGTATTTGACCAGTTTGCAAAAGTTATGAGTGATAAGGGGTGGGATAATATTGACAGTTTTATCAAAGCAGGAATAACCAAGGGAAATGTACTTGAGATCGGCCCTGGACCTGGATATGTTGGTCTGGAGTGGCTCAAGAGATTTCCTGATTCCACCCTTACTGGATGCGAAATAAGTCGTGAAATGATCAAACTTGCAGAAAAAAACACAAAGGATTACGGACATGAATCAAGGACGAGTTATGTTGAAGGTAGCTGTATGCAGATGCCGTTTCAGGATTCTTCCTTCGATGCAGTCTTTTCAAGTGGTTCCCTTCACGAATGGGAGGATCCAATTATGGTTTTTAATGAGATAAATAGGGTTTTAAGACCGGAAGGACTATTCTGCATAACTGACATGCGGCGAGATGTCAATCCAATTATTAAATGGCTTATTTATTCTATGGCTAAGCCGAAGGAAATACGTCCGGGATTTATAACCTCTCTGAATGCATCCTACACTATCGATGAGGTTAAAAACCTGCTAAAACAGTCAGTATTAAAAAACACTGAAGTAAGTAGGGAATTTTTCGGCTTATGTATATCGGGCACAAAAAATTAATTTTTTACTATGGTCAAAACACAATATGCGGATCATTTTTTCCTGAGTTCAGGCCCATCCAGTCAAGTAAAAACAATATAACATTCCTGGGGAGCCTGCTAACTTTTATTTTCCTTATTGTTTATCTGCTTGTTTTTGGCGGAATTGTTATAGGGGTCTTGTTTGCCGGATCATATTTTTCATGGCCTTCTTTAATTTCATTTCCAATAATAATAGCATTGGAACTAATAGTGGCCCTGATCTTATATAATATACTGATAAATCTAAGCGCCTACCGGCTGAATAGATTAGAGTGGAAGTATTAAAGATTTGAAACATGAATTATTCCATTACTTCTTGAGCTGAATCCTTTTCATCCTTCTCTTAAGCTACATAGATTATCCGGGAAACTAAGTGAGTTATTTGCTGTTTCAATTAATTTATCACTGCGGATAACTCTGGAGCTATTGATCTCTGAAAAAGAAATCACCCCAATAGATGTAGGTATTCATGATTATGTGTACAATGAGAAAGCCAGACCCCGGTAGTTAGCAATAGATATTGACAGACGAAAATAATTATGAGAATATGAATACATCAATCAATTGATTAGGAGGCAATTATTATTAATCCCAGGAAGGAAAGAACAACTACTAAAACAGTAGATGCTCATGATGCCAGGGTTCACTTTGGCCAGTTACTGGATGAGGTCAGTAAAAAGGATTTCACTTACTTTATAAAAAGAAGAGGGAAACTGGCAGCTGTAGTCCTCAGCCCTGAGGATTATATTGAAATTTTAGAAATTGGCACAGAACTTAATGACCCTGAGATAAGTACAGCGCTCATTCAAAGCGAAAAAGAGTTTGAACTTGGCGAGGTAGGAACCGAGGATGACATCTTTGAAATTCTCCAAGGGTAGCGAAATGGCTAAAATCTACAAACTTGTTCCCTCAAAAACTTTTTTAAAAGACTTAAATAAAATTCCTCCCGAGTATAGATCCAGAGTTAATAAAGCGCTCCTGGAACTGAAAAAAGATCCTTTCTCAGCCAGAGATCTTAAAAAGCTAGCGAATGTCGAGATAGGCTATTGGAGGCTTAGAATCGGAGATTACAGGTTGCGTTATGATATCGTTGACCTAGAAATCCACCTACATATTATACGTCATCGGAAAGATGTATATCGTAAGAAATAAGAGACATCAAATCGTGTATATCTCAAGTACAATTTTAGATTTGCACAAGACTAACTTCTAATATGCTACAATAAAAATTATTTTCTAATTATGACTTTAAAAGTACAATATTTTGATATAAGAAATTATATTCTATATCTTTGTATTAATCCGGGCACAAAGGTGAATGGAAAATTGCCTTATGTCTGAACTTAAAAAAATATCAGATGAATATAAGCTGGATGAAAAGATCCTTATAACACCCAACTTCAATACGGGCCTTAAGATACTGTAAACTCTTTCAAAAAGCGGTCCGGGATGGATAAACCAATCGGTTATGATGAATTACTACTGGCTTCTGACAGTTCTATATGTGTAAAAACGGAATATTTTAAAAATGACGGAGACCAGGAGGAAAAGATTGCATATAGAATAGAAAATTTAAAAAAGGTAGATCAAAATAAACTAAAACCTTATGAAATAACTGTCCTGGATGAAGTTAATAATTTTTTTAAGAATATGGGAAGCAGGAGTATAAGTGATTACATGCATAATGAAATAGCTTATAAAAAAACTAAAAATGGTGAGATTATTTCATATGGATTTGCTTTAAAAATTCGTAATTTTGATCTGGAAAGTGATGGATGAAAGTATAATAAAGTATTTGCACAATCATAAAAAATAGTTTAATATTTAAATCATGAATAAAATTAAATCAATTATTATTAACAGTTTAAAACTTCGAAGAATTCCGCAATGGTTCATATGGATATGGGCTGCTGGTATTATTTTTCTCCTGATCTATTTTATAATAAAGGGAAAATATTATTTCTGGATTGAAATCTGGTTTTTACTGGAAATATTAGTACTCTCTATCTTAACAAGGACAGTCGGCTGGAAAAGATTACTTTCTATTTTTTTGCAGGGGATAGTGATAAGCGGGGGACTTGCTTTTCTTTTGTATAAATTAATGAGCATAGCTGGTGCCGATATGGGAAGCACACTCATAAGCGGTTGGATAGTCGGCCCTGCGGAAGAATTATTTAAGCTTATACCGGTTGCATTAACAGTATATTTTCTCTATAAAATAAGAAAATCAATGCCAAATGCTTCTGATTTTTTAATATTATCTGTTCTTGCCGGGTCCGGGTTTGGCATCATTGAAAAGACTTTCTGGGAGGGAATAAGTTTTCCATTTACC
>CAZKVA010000103.1:0-6656 GCA_964556035.1 uncultured Actinomycetota bacterium | reverse complement strand
CAAGTGAAAGTAATTATGATTTTCTACATTTTTTTATAGGAATCCTTATAAATCATTACATACTCTATTAGGCTGTCATAAATTATCTTCATCTTCTCAGGGTAATACTTAAAATATGATCTAATAGTCGGGATCTTGATATCATAAACATTTTGAAGTCTTATAGATTCATAAAATTCCAATGCTTTCTTTTTATTTATTGGTTTTATTTTTCTCTTATTTATATAAATATAATCCATAATCGCTTTTTCAGGTTTTGCCATAAATATTTTTTCATCTTCAATATTTATAAACTCATATCCAACAAAAAGTTCTTCTTTGATTGAATTATACGTAAACAGGCCAATATCATTTTTAAACCTGTTTGTCTTTTTAGTTGTAATAGATGTAATAGTATTTACTTTTTCAGGAATCAGGCTATAAAATCCCAGGGCATATTCCATGCTAATATAGGAAGGTGAAACAAGATAGTTTGCAATAAACATCTTTGAAACTGGCTTTCTAAGGTATTTTGGTGAAAAGATATATAAACCTTTTCTTAGTTCGTTCAGATAACCTTTTTCTTTCCATTTACTTACCTGAACCCTCAGGATATCAGGTCTTCCCGTATACAGTGAATAAGTGCTGGATTCAATAAAGGGTTTATCATTGTATATTTCTAAAAATCTGTAGAAATTCATTTCACCTTAAATAATATTTTATATTGATTACTATGTTTCCATTTATTATAAATTATTATAATATAAAGAAATATAATTGACAAGCTGACTGTAAGTTGTGGTAAATCAATAAATTCATTAATATCTATTATTTAATCTACTTAAGATTTGAGAACTTGTTTTTAAATATAGAATTTGCAGAGATCAAACACTTCCAAGTATGATCTAATGCATCTCAGCCTTCCAACTTTTAACAGCAGCCCTGTAGATAAAAAGCATCCATTCGAAACAAGAGACCTTTCCCGAAAACAATATTTGAATATATTGAGATGTTTTATAATCCGATACGATTACATTCAGCATTAGGCTATAAATCGCCAATAGAGTTTGAAAAAATGCATCTTAACTCATAAATCTACTCTATGTGTCCTATAAATGGGGGATAACAGGTGGATTAGTAAAAAAAGCTGAAGATCTATTTATGGTGCCTTTGGTAAATGGAATTAAAGCTAAGACCCTGCCCTGGATCAGGGATGATATAAATATCCTTCAGTTTGAGCTCGGGTAATATATTGTAGCCTGCAGCGCTGCCACAATCGCTCTGGATAAATCATTTGATGATTTGTTTTAATCTCCAGGGATACTTCTATCGAAGCATCAGTAGTTCATGGTTTAATCCTGTTAATTTTATCTTCTACATCCTTAAGTTTCTCCACAATGTTTTCAAATGACGGTGGATCCTCAAAAAACATCTGCTGCATTTGCTTATAGTCTGTTTTTAATTCATCTTTCTGGCCATCACGCGGCACCAACTGTAAACTACCCGGCTTAGCCTCTTCATAATGCGCCCAGTTAGCCTTAAAAAATAATGATTTATGTTCAGATACATTTTTTAGTATTGCAATTTTTTTTAAAGCTTTCTCGTATATAGCAGTATCCAGCATAGCGAATAAATCATAATAATGCCGCGACATCCGCGGCATAATATTCTTGCCTTCTGGATAATGATAGATCATATGAAGTATAGTCGCCTTCTCCCAAAAAGTTCTCTCTGCGGCCAAAACACGTACTGATGTACCCTCAATCGTTACATCCTTCGAAATATTAGCAATATAGGGGTCAACGGTCATCATCTCAACCGGCCAGTGCTCAGCTCTAGAGCCAAACTCAATTTTAACAGCGGATTTTATATAACTTTCCACACTACCTGCCATAGGCTGTGGAAAGGTAAACAAAACGGTTTGTTTGCACGCATCATTGGGATCAAGCTCCACCTTCCATTCTTTCTTATCAGTAAGAACAGAACCAATACTCTCTTTCAGTTCAGGAATAATGGTTTCACTGATCTTTTCCTGGCAGGCTAGCTGCAATCTTTCAAGCCTTCGCTGGTTTTCTTTATTACTTTCTTCTCTTTTGGGTTCAATAGATCCCTGGCTCGATAAAAAGGTTCTTTCTATCGAAACATCAACATCCTCTGAAAACCGCCTGATGACATCATAGCATTTTGATAACGATGTCCCTCCTTTAAATGTCAGATGACTTCCTGATGATGGTAATGAAAAAAGGATTTTAAGTACCCAGCATACCCAGAAATCCTTTTCAATAAGTTGCGGCATCACGTTCAAGTCAGCTGCAGCTACTTCGAAATAAGCGCGTTTGTCTTTATCGTTCAATAATATGAATTTATCCATAATCCCTCATTCCTGTATTTGCCTGAATATATCTCCTATCCATACCGGTGCGTTACGAATGTCATTCATGAGCTGATATTTATCATCACCGGATAATCTTTTTTTTAGTATTCTTATGATATTATCATCCACATGATCTTGCCCTAAATAACGCAAGGCCTGAATAACCAGACCGCTCACGCGTCCGGCTGTCGCCATATTTTTAGGTGTTGTTCTTTTTAAAACAATCTGCTGTTTGTTGATCTGTACTTTTCTGTTGGGTCCATCTGTCAGGAAAACAATCCTTGCCGGCACCTGCTCGGTTAATCCAAGCAGATTAGCGGCACACGCTCCTGAAGGCTGGATCTTTAAGCTATCCCTTCCAGCCAGTGCATTAGCAATACGTTCGTAATTTGCCGGAAGATCACCCAATACCGCGTGGTTTTCAGGGTAATCATAGAGACCATGTGCTAACCAGCGTATTTTACCTTTTTTTACCAGCCGGACCAAAGCTTGAGCTACGGCAGTACGGCTCCCAAGATCAAAAAAGTGGCTTGGTGTAAAAACCCAACCCCTATTCTTGTTACAAATTCGGTTAAATACTTTATTTTCAATACTTTGTGTCATATAAGTTTACCTCATCTTTGTCACAAAAAGTATATATTATTTGTGACATAATATCAAGGCAGAGACCCTGCCCTGGATCAGGGATGATATAAATATCCTTCAGTTTGAGCTCGGGGAATATATTGCCGCCCGCGGTGCTGCCACTATTGCCCTGGATAGATCATTTAATGATTTGTTTTAATGTGATGATTTTTAATCTTTGCTTGTACCAAGAGCTGCGGTTTTAATAGCCTGAACCTTTCTATAGACCTTGTTGAAAGGCAGTTTTTGCCCGTTTACAGTCAAAAGATCGTCATTAATGGATATTCCAAATAATTTTTCATTTTCTTTAAGATAGGGCAGGATAAGCTCCCAGTCGTCCGTTGATAGTTGTGCGAACTCACCGCCATTAAGATGCTCATCTACAACCTTGCATTCAGGATCCCGCATGTAAATCGCCCCGCCTGAAGCAAGGGAAAAAAGACTTGATCCTGGATACGGTATTTCAAGATCAACTACATTGCCGTTATCGTCAAACTCAATTCCGTTTAATATGACAAATCCTCCACCGTTCAAAGGATCCCCTGCCATAAAAGACTCTGCAAGGTAATCAAGGCATGTTCCATTAATAACAACCCTTGGCCGGCCTGTTGCATTTATAAGGGGCCGCCCTGCAGCATTTCCCATGACATATACTTCTCCGCCCTTGGAACCATACATGAATGTCTGGCCAACATCGCCAAAAACAACAAGTTTGCCGCGTTTAATGATCTGTCCCAGCTGATCCTGGGCATTTCCATGGACATACATCTGGGCACCATCAATACCTGAGGCCAGGTAGTCACCGGAACTTCCATAAACATCGATCCTGACATCATCAGTATTTTTTCCCAGGCCACAACCAGTGAATCTCTGGCCTTTATACCCATATAAAATATATCGTTTCCACCCGAGCCTGTATGCTTTATTTATCACACGGGAATCACAGTTACTTCCTTCGGGTTTAAATTCCTTTACATTGATAATAAGTATTTTTTCACCCTTTTCAGGAGCTCTTAAGTCATTTCTGGTTTGATAGTCAATATAGGTATAAATGCTGCCCGCATTATCACCTATTTTGGGTGTTGCTATAAAAATATTTGCAAGGCTGTCCCTTATTATTTGCAGTAAAGAGCTTCTCTTTTTATTTCCGGTGGGGAAAATTATATCATTTAAGTGTGCCAACACGTCAATTGCTGCTTCTTTTTTAATATCGCTTTCACCTGCCAGCGATATGATATTTTCGCATAAATATTTTACGGAATTAAAATCATAGTCTTTTATTTTAGATATGCAGAATTGTTTTAGTTTTTGTATTTCATTCAATTCAAAAAGTTTTTTTATGTCTTTAGATAATTTTGCAGGCTCAGAGGATTTTGAAAAATCAGATGTAATATCAAAGTGCAGCTGGCCTCCAGGAGTATCTACAATCTCACCAAACTTATTTTCTGTAATAAGTACTTTGGAGCCATCTCCTTTGTCTGAGTCTTTTATGGTAAAAGTGAAAGCTCCTCCGTCTGTCGAACTTCCGCCTCTGGCATTCCAGTATTTATCAGCAATCGGGCAGAACCTGGGATCTTCTTCCGATATACTTTGCAGAGTTGCATCAATTGCCTGCTTCTCTGAACATATGAGCCCTATTTGAACTTCATCTCTTTCCTGGAGTGCAAAAACCTGGGGCCTTAACATTGCTGTGTCTGTAATACCTATTAATTGCATTAAATCATTGAAAGGGTCATTCCTTGCTATAATAAAAAACCAGGGACCATCAGGAGAACCTGACATGTGCTGTGACTGGATATACCTATAGATATGCTGCTTTTCTGCAGGCAGACAGTCAAAATCATATTCTGAAGTAGGCGCAAGGGCCTCAATTATATATTCTAAGGGATAGTTAAACACCCTGTTGAGTAGATCAAGGAGAAGAATAGAAGTTTCTGTATCTGTAAGAAATTGAGGGAAAATATTATACTGATTCAGGTATTCAGTTACAGAATGGTAATTCGCAAAGTCACCATTGTGTACTAAAGCTTCATGCATGCCTGAAAAAGGGTGGGCTCCACCGGGATGCCATAGTCTTCCCCTGGTAGGATAGCGCTGGTGAGCAATCCAGCCGTGAGCCCTGAAATCCTCAAGGCAGTAATACTGGGTAACCTGTTCCGCATAACCTACTATTTTAAGGATCATGACATTCCTTCCATGGGACATGACAAAAGCCTGTTTTTCACCAAGAGAAGCATAATAGTTATGGTTTAGATTTACCGAGTTTTGAAAGACAAACTCATCTTCTGCTTTGCGGATATCCATTGACTGTAAATTACTGGATTTGATAAATTGCTGGAGTTTATCAGGTTTTACTCTAACAAAATATTGCCATACGTCCGGAGGTTCTACCTCAAGTCCAATATCCCGGTAGTTTTCAATTGTCGGTATTTTTTGTGCTTTATAAATATCAAAAATATTGGTTATATTGGTTGATTCAACTTGTTTGACTGATCCTTTATCAAGATAGGAAACCTGCAAAAGATAATGATCTTCAAGTATTTCCTTTGGGACCCCAATATCCTCATGCGAGAGTCCTACGGCAGCTATTCCCCCACCTTTGCCATTACCCCGGTTATGCATCTGAACAGAAGGTTCATAGATATGGCGCCCTTTTATGGGAATCGATGATATAAATCCAGTAACTCCACATCCACCTTCTTCATCACATTTGTTCAAAGGTGTTTTTATATGTGGAAGCTTCCCCCTGGATGCCAGGATATTATTTATAATCTTATTATTTTTTAAATTCATTTTTGCTATTAACCCTTTGGTTCATCAGGATGATCTCATTTTAGCTTTGTTTTATAAAACCATTTTATATTCGGGTGCTGGCTGATATTTATCCCTTTGTTCTTTTTCAAGATAGTCAAGATGTACGAGAAGATCAGAACGGCCCGTAAGCTCCTTGATGCTTTTCATGCCGAAACTCCTGAGTATGCCGCACCATTGTTTCCGCCAGGCCATATACATATTGACGAGCCTTTGTTCAACATATTCTTCGGAAATCATATTACCAAGTTCCGGATCAGTTGAAGCAATACCCCTTGCACAGCCTCTTCCGCTTTCACAATTGCCGCATCTTACACATTCAACCGCCACAAGGTCCGCTGTTCCGATGACACAACCATCGGCACCCAGGGCAATTGATTTAGCTACGTCCATACCGTTTCTTATGCCTCCGCTTGCTATCAGGCATACTTCATCCCTTACACCTTCCTCTTTAAGGAAGCTATGGACCTTTGGAATTGCATATTCAATAGGCATGGCAATATTTTTTTTGGCAATGTCAGGAGCGGCACCTGTGCCGCCATAGCTTCCATCAATATGAATAATATGGGCACCCGCATAATATGCGCCGACAGCAACCATATCAACATCAGTGGGAGTAGAAACCTTTATCGAACAAAGGACATTGTTATTGATCTCCTTCATCCAGTCCACGTGTTTTTTATGATCTTCCACTGAATAAACACTATGAAATGGAAAAGGTGAGAAAAGAGAGCTTCCCACAACTGTTTCACGCATGGCAGCTACAGCTTCGGTAACTTTTTCACCCAGAAGATGGCCCCCAAGTCCTGGCTTTGCTCCCTGGGCATATTTGAATTCCATAACAGGACATTGCTGTATTGTTTCTTCT
>CAZKVA010000102.1:0-6698 GCA_964556035.1 uncultured Actinomycetota bacterium | reverse complement strand
TGATTATGAGATCGGAATACCTGCATTTCTCACCATAATAATAATGCCTTTTACCTACAGCATATCTTATGGTATAGGCTTTGGTTTCATAAGTTATACGCTTATAAAGCTTTTCAGGGGCAAGATAAGGCAGCTTCATCCGCTTATGATAATCGTGAGCATATTGTTTGTAGTGGCCTTTGTGGCCCAGTACCTGGCTGAGAAATTTATCGGTTAGCTGACTAATCAAAATTTAATATTTTAATAAGGTCAGGGAAGCCTGCTAAAAGATCTGCAGGTCCCTGGCCTTTAAGTATCAAAAAACATAGCATATGCGCAAGGTCAAGTATATTGCTTTTAAGGAGTTTTAGCAGATATATATTATTATAATAATCTACGGGAAAAGTCCTTAAATCATGAATATTAGATCACTTAAAATAGTTTTACTGATATTACTTATGGTGGTGAGCACTACTGCTGTGTCCTCGTCCTGTACGCTCCTGGAAAACCTGATGATCAAAGTCAATGGCAGTGGAGATCCCGGCGGCGGGAATACAGGCAGTACCGCAGCCAGTATTGATAATAATACGGATAATAGCCTGAGCGGCGGCAGTAATAGTGAAAGCGGAAATACCGCCCCCCTGGCCATAATGGATATATACCAGCAGAATTCGAATGGCTACTATATTGAAGCCGGCAATCCCGTACACTTTACAGCAGAAGATTCATCTGATACAGACGGGGACATACTTGAATACCGGTGGGAAATAGGGAACACCGGACCGATTAATGGAATGGACCAGGAACATATCTTTACGGAGCTAGGGAAATATACCATCACACTCATAGTATCTGATGGAAAGGACCAATCGCTGGCAAAAAGACAGATCGAAGTCATTGAAATAGGTAGAAGCATAATAATTGAAGCCGAGCACAGCCTGACAGTAGAGATACAGTATGTTTTTGAAAATATGGGACCCGGGGATGTAGAAGATCTTTTTTGTCTTATTGAAGTTCCCCAGACCCACCACCCATATCAGGTGGTTATGGACAGGAGGTCTAATTATGAGAAAGGGGACCAGCTTTTTAATGATGAGTTTAATATAATAGCCCAGTTCAATCTTGGAAAACTTGCCCAGGGGAAATCAAAAACAGCATATATAAACTGTGATGTAGTCCTTTATGAGTATGATTATGCTGATATTGGGGGGGCGGCTTCCTATGAATTTGGGGATACAGACCTTGATGATTATACAAAAAGTGAATATTTTATAGACAGCGACTCAAATATTATAAAGTCTGCGGCCCGGGCCGCCGCAGGACAGGAAAAGGACCCCCTGGTAATTGCCGAAAAGCTTTATGATCGTGTCGCAGCTACCCTGGATTATGACCATAGCGTTTTGGAAAATGGAAAATTCGGGTTTAACTATGCTTCACAGGTCCTTCAGAATGGAAAAGGAGTATGCACCGACTATTCTGTACTTTATACGGCCCTATGCAGAGCAGCAGGTATCCCGGCAATGATCGTACAGGGGATCCCGGTATTCAGCATCTTAAATGAACCCGGGAAAGAACTTTCATACGGGCATGCCTGGGTGGAAATAAAATTACCGGGATATGGATGGATACCGGTCGATGTGACTTCGGAAGAGGACTTTATGGAGTATAATTATTTTCTAAATCTCCAGACATATAAAGGATCCGGCGTATTTCATAAAAGTCTTAAAATAGATGGCGAAAACTATTACCCTGCCGGGTTTTATTATACATGGACAGGAGAGAGTGAACCAAATATAGTCCAGAGAATATCATATAGGGTAAAGGGCCTGGATACATCCGAACTGAAGGTTTCCAGGGAGAGTAGTTTTCTGGATAATATAAGTGCTGTATTGTCTGAATATAATGCAGCCATAAATCATATAAATAATGCGCATAAGCAGGGCTGGACGTTTAATGATCCTGAAGATATTGCAATAGAAGAGACTTTTTTACAAAGACTTATCGAGCTATCCACGGGGCTTAAAAATATCTCAGGTTCAGGCAGTTTTAGCCAGGGACATAATTGCCTTATAGAGATATCAAATGATATCATATATCATAAGGATAACCAGATCAGCTGCATGAAATCAGGTGATTATGACTGCAGTATTTTAAAATATAATGATTTTAATGATTCGGCCAATGAGCTTTTCGAATATTTTAATGAGATGGTTGACAGCTATAATGAAAAATATTAGATCAAAGGGTCTTTCCCATATAGACCCAATCACGGAAGCCAAAGTACTTCTCGGCTACTTTTGACGATCTGAACATCAATTGTTTAAAACCCGATTTCCGGTAAAGATGATAGGCATCACTGTTTTTTTGTGCGACCCAGAGGCGCAGTTTATTCTTTTTCCGGTTTAGTGCAAGATCCTCGACAAAGGATATCATATGTGTTGCCACACCCTGATGGCGGTTATTTATGTCCACTGCGATATTGTCAAGGTATATCGTGTTTTCATCCAGGTGGGGCATATCTAAAAATGTTAAAAAAAATGCACGGACGGCGCCAATGGGACCAAGATATCTAAGGTAAGGGTAAAAACTCCTCTTATAGTCTTCAGAACTTTCCTTCGTGACAAGCTCAATTATTCCCACCGGCCTGTCTTTGTAGAGGGCATTAACGAAACGGCCTGAATCATAATTACTGATGATCTCAGTTTTTATGATATTGTAGGCAGCATTGCGGCGGTTCCCGTATATGGAGCTTAGTTTCGGATAAAATGCATCAAATTCTATCTTGAGATAATCATCTATATCCTCATATCTTAGAGGTCTCATCCTTATATCGTCAAGTTTTGGCTTTCTGGCATCCTTATCAGGTCTTATGGTCTTATTCATATAAATATTAGAAACACTGTATTTATTATCACAGGGTATTTAAAGGAAAATCCCCGGTTAAAGAGATTCTCCCTTGTTTTCCAGTAAGGTCCTGGCTTTTTCAAGATTTTTTTCAGATGTAATAAGCTTTACCCCTTTGACTACTCCAAGAGAAGGATAAAGCTGGTCAGCATCATCTGAGACTACCCGGGTTTTTATTTCCATAGACTCAAGATAACCCCTGGCAAGCTCGGCCTCTATCCTTGATGCAAAGACTTTTATGACTTCAAGTTTGATCATATTGACCAGCCCCTTTATTAATAGTTTTATTAAGCTCTGGGAGCTTTAACGAAGTAGACTGCTGTTTTGTTGGCCAACCCTTTGGGCAGTCGCTATTTTTATACATATCTTCGTTTTCGTCATCGCAGGTACCATATCGCTTCTTCCTCAGGCCTTGATCTATTTAAAAATATCAGCCTGCAAGCTCAGGTCCCAGTTCCCGGATAAGCTCCTAATAAGATTATATCACAAGTAAATGGCAGAGTTTATTTCTGTATCAAAAAAATATCTTGAAGCTGTTTGCTTTCAGCTATTAAAATGTTTTTTATGATAAAATGATTTTCAAAAATTTTTGCATAGAACAACCTGATAAAAAAGTATCTTAAACCAGAGATGATAAAGTCATATTTTTTGCTATAATTACAGGTGTGGTAAGGTAAAGGAAAAACATTATAAGAATGACAGTTTCTTGAATTTTAAAAAAATTTGCTTATTCTAGGGTAATTACATTATATGGATTTAAACTCACTTCTGTTAAAGATTTATGAAGCTGCAAGTATGCAGCGCTGGAATGATCAGATAAAGACTGTAGAATTTACAGAGCTTGATAAACAAGCACA
Source organism: uncultured Actinomycetota bacterium (assembly GCA_964556035.1). Taxonomy (GTDB): domain Bacteria; phylum Actinomycetota; class Humimicrobiia; order Humimicrobiales; family Humimicrobiaceae; genus M55B120. The sequence goes on along the minus strand of CAZKVA010000102.1, from coordinate 2,958 downwards.
CAAGATGATAGTGGCATATATCCTCGGAAGATGCGAAGAGGACCTTGGTGCAGAAGCCAAAGAAAAGGTGCAGTTAGACTGGATCAACATAATAGAGACAGGTATATTCGATTTTCTAAAAAGGATAGTCCTTACGGACCTAAAGCCCCAGCTTATCTACAAAATAAAGGAAGATAAAAAGAAATACCGCAAACTAAACCAGTGGGTATTTGAAAGGGTGAGCCCCTTTGTGCAGGCCATGGGCAGCAGCTTTGTAGAAAAACTTAAAGATCACCTCTACAACAGCGAAGAAGTCCTGGAGACAAGGATAGTAAATGCCGCGCATTTTTATATAACTGAATGGGAATTTTCCATAATCAGTCAATCCAGTCCCCGGAATTTTTTATTTGAAGAGATAGATCAGAGCATAAAGCGGGAGCAGGAGGAATATCAGGACCTAAGATGTATGAAATACTTTCTTAAGGAAGAAAATAAAAACTTAAGGGATTTTGCAGGTATTGCGGGCCAGCTCAGGTTTCAGCAGAGATGGAGCCATCTTTACCGCATCCCGAAGACATCAGTACTCGGGCATATGCTTATTGTTGCCATGTTCTCATATCTTTTTTCTAAGAGACTTGGACTAAACACCAGAAACTGCATAAACAACTACTTTACAGGTCTTTTCCATGACCTACCCGAAGTCCTTACCAGGGATATTATAAACCCGGTCAAGAAATCCATAGAAGGTCTTGATGACTTGATCAAGGAATATGAGATAGAGGAGATGAAGGCAAAGATCTATAAGCTTATACCGGAAAGTTGGCATGAAGACTTAGCCCTCTTCACCGCAGATGAATTTACAGATACCGGAGAAAGGGATGGAGCCCTGGTTAAAGGTGCAGATGATCTGTCAGCATATATGGAGGCACATCTTGCCTTAAGAAATGGAATAAAGAATCAAGCGCTAATAAATGCTATGATGAATCTCAGGAGCAAGTACAGGAATAAACAGATCATGGGTATTGATTTTGTAGAGATTTATGAAGGTTTTGAAAAATGATCATAAATTAGATGTCTTTGACAAATGAAGGAGAAGCAAATGAAAAGAGAGCAGGCATTTAAACTGGTTAAGGAAAAAATAAAAACCTTGTGAGTCATTGTCTTGCAGTAGAGGCAATAATGAAAAGTTTAGCTGAAGAATTAAATAATAGAGCAGGGAATCATGATAATGACATAGAGAAATGGGTCATGACAGGATTGGTCCATGATATTGATTATGACCAGACAGCAAAGGAACCTGGTAAACATTCAATTATTGGATCTGAGATCCTTAAAGACCTGGGGTTTGATGACGATATTGTATATGCAGTCAAAGTGCATAACCAGATACATGGTTTTCCCTTCAGTAATGATATGGATAAATCTCTTTATGCAGCGGATCCCATTTCAGGACTAATAGTAGCAGCAGCATTGATAAGACCTGAAAAGAAACTAAAAGCTGTAAGCGCAGACTCTGTATTGAAAAGATATGGGGGAAAGGCATTTGCCAGGGGAGCCAACAGGGAACAGATAATGGCATGTGAAGAACTTGGAATTACTCTTGAGGACTTTATCAAGATAGCACTAAAATCCATGCAGAATATCGATAAGGAACTTGGACTTTGAAAAAAAGAATAATCATATCAAAATCAAAATACATGGCCGGGCTTCAATGCCGCAAGCTTCAATGGTATCGTGTAAATGCAAGAGAAGAGATCCCGGAGCCGGGGTTTTCCACAAGATTTCTGTTCAAGCAGGGAATGATGGTGGGGGAATATGCAAAGAAATTATTTACCGGTGGAATAGACCTCGGAAAATTAAGAAATATTGGGGAGCAGCTTGTAAAGACTTATGAAGTACTTCATGAAAGGCGTCCCATCTTTGAAGCTTCGGCAGGTACGGACAAAGTCTTTAGCCGGGTGGACATCCTAAAGCCTGCTTCCGGAAATAACTGGGATATAATTGAGGTAAAAAGCGCCACACAACTAAAAGAAGAATATCTTCATGATATAGCTTTCCAGAAATATACATTTCTGCAGGCAGGGATAAAAATAAGTAATTGTTATCTTGCATTTATCAATAATCAGTATATAAAGCATGGTGAGATCGATCCGGAAGAGCTCTTTGATCTGCGTGATATAACACCAGAGGTAGATGAAGTACTGATCTCTATTCCTGAGACAGTAGAGGGAATGCTGGAAATACTGAAGAGACCTGATCCTCCGGATATAAAAATAGGACGCCAGTGTGACCATCCCTATTCATGCCCTCTTAAGGAAAAATGTTGGGAGTTTATGCCGGAAAACCATGTATTTAATCTTTATGGAAATAAGGATAAATCAATAGACCTCTATAGCAAAGGGATATTATCTATTGAAGAGATACCAGAAGAATATGGTCTAAACTTAAAACAGCAGATCCAGAAAGATTGTGCCATTACAAAAAAGCCAAGAGTGGACAGGGGACAAATATCAGCTTTTTTAGATAGGCTGGAAGAACCCATTTATTTCCTTGATTTTGAGACTTATTCGACAGCGTTACCCATATATGAAGGAACAAAACCATTTCAGAGGATCCCATTCCAGTATTCAATACATGCGCTGGATGATCTTTATGGAGAATCTGTCCATCATGATTTTTTAGCGCCCGACAATGGAGATCCAAGAAAGGAACTTCTTGAAAACCTAAAGAAACATCTGGGTGATAGAGGCACTATAATTGTATATTATGAATTCTTCGAAAAAGGAGTCCTAAGTGAACTTGCCGGGGATTATCCGGAATATGAAGAATGGGTAAAATCGGTACTACCCAGGATAGTCGACCTTTACAGGCCCTTTGGGGATTTTTATTATTATAATTCCACACAGCGGGGGAGTGCCTCGGTAGAAAATGTACTACCGGCAATTACCAATTACAGCTATAAGAATATGGACATAGCAG
>CAZKVA010000101.1:0-6740 GCA_964556035.1 uncultured Actinomycetota bacterium | reverse complement strand
TATAAAAGCCCTTTATATGGGGCTTCAGAAAACAAATTGGTTTAAAACATCTTATAATATCATAACAAAAAATACTGGCCAGGAAACTGCACTTTCTCATAATGCTCTTGAAGATGCTATCCAACAAGCAAAGATATTTAAAACCCTATTAGAAGAAATACGAGGTAATTGACTATGAGTGATCCTAAACAAAATGACCTGAAAAAAATTATTGAATCCGCACAACGCCTTGGTGTGGAAATTGATGAAGGAGATGCCCTGCAGTGGCTGGCGGCAGTCTCTGTCCAAAGCCAGTCCGAAATCAAAATGGACGAGCGTTCAGGCGTCTTCGGACACAGTATTAGTATGTTGGATTTTGACGATACGGACCTGGCTCACTTCCGCAAGATCGGGAGATTGGTTGAGTTTGAAGATATCCCTGGCAAGGTTGAAACTGCCCTTGCCTTGTCCGGGTCGGCAGCCCAGTCTAAGATCCAGACTTATCCCGGTGATGCTGATTATTTTGAACGCGTAAATATTATAGCAGAGACAAGAGATGGGGCCTGCAAGATCCTGTCAAATCTAATGCGTGAAAAAGCATTGGCAACTCTGAAGGGAGACACCTATCAGCTCATAGAAGTAAAATTTGGCTCTTACCCGTTTGATTTTCGCCGCGCCGGAACAACTCAGTCCAAAGATAGCCCGATTGCGTGGTTTCCAGAAGACATACAGACCGGAAAACTAGTTGGAGAAACATCCGGGGGTAAGAATGTTGAAATCCTATGGGAGAATATAGCTATGGACCCGGGTTGGTGCAAATTGGATTGGATAGTAGCGGACCCTATCCGGAAACAATTGGTCAATGCCAGCAATATGCTGGATGTGACCTGGGAATCTCCGGACGGAGAAGTCGTTCCCCTGGATGGTTATCTGGATGGTTATTTTCAAGAAGTATACCTTGACGCGGAATCGATCCCCGTTTTCAGTAAACTGGTCAAACACGTCTCCGGAGACGCCCTGGATGATTACGTAGCCCAGCTTGAAAAAGAAGTAAAAAAATATTGCACCAAGGACCCCAACTATGGCAAAGCTGCCAAGCGGCTCTATAATATCTTTCGACTTACCGGCCGTTATACAGATGCAGCCTATCTGCGTGAATTGTTTGACGAACCCACCACCATCCTCTACCAGATCAATGCTTTGATCCGTACAGTCGATGAGAGCTTTCAGCCAGGATCGAAAATCGACCGGTCAACGATCTTGAGTCAGACAGATGAATTGATCCTGGGAGTAACATCTGCTCTTGAGGGAGAGAAAGAAATAGAGATCGTACGTATGATGCTCAATTTCCGGACACTGCTTGCAGATGATATCAATCGCGGCAAATTATCACTCCAGGCAAATGCTGCCCGGGCAGAGATCATCAATATTGTTAATAACTTTTTCTACGAAAAGCTCACAGGAATTGCGTCTATCAGCCAGTATATTAAAAATATTCAAAAGTAATCCGGGCAGACAAGTCACAAGATAGTACTGATCAAACATATGGTCCTCAGGAGTTTTTGTACAAAAAAAATTGGAAGTGGCTATGTCCCCATAAACACTTCCAATTTAATATCCCTATTAAACAAACCAGTTAATAGACACGCCTTCTGTTGGTTGAGGTGCTAAACTAGCTCACCTGCAAGATCAACAGCAGAAGAGGCGTCGGCAGCATAGCCAGCAGCACCAATAGAGTCTGCATATTCCTGTGTAAGAGGTGCTCCGCCTACCATTACCTTAACATCAGCTGTGCCAGGATCTGCCTTTAGAGCATCGATTACATCCTTCATCCCGGGCATTGTTGTTGTAAGAAGTGCAGATATCCCTACTACTTTGGCTCCTGATTTCTTTACCTCTTCTATATACTTGTCTGCAGGGACGTCTACTCCTGCGTCTACTACGGAGAATCCTCCGCCTTCGAGCATCATGCACACGAGGTTTTTACCTATGTCATGAAGGTCTCCCTGTACGGTACCTACTACTACTGTACCTTTCATCTCGGCTCCGCCTTCGGCAAGAAGGGGCTTGATTATGTCCATTGCAGCATGCATAGCTCTTGCAGCTATGAGTACCTCTGGGATATACATCTCATTTGCCTTGAATTTTGTACCCACAACATCCATGCCGGGTACGAGTCCTTCATTTAGGATCTCGGATGCACTTACTCCGTCTGCTACCAGCTTCTCTGCCATCTCTTTAGATGATGTATTGTCACCCTTGATGATAGCATCAGCCAGTTCCTGATACTTCGCCATAGTCTATTCCTTTCTTTTATTCTCTAATTGCCCTGCTTTTCCATATAGAAAAGCAGCACTTATAATACCATAAAATAGTGAAAAATAAAGAAAAAACCATGATTTTACAAAGAAAAATGCTCTCCTATTTGTTTTTTTATTTACTCTATTTTTTTTATGTTGTATACTAATTTTACAGAATTTGACTAGAAATAATATATGCCAATAAGTGCAAAAGAAAGCATAGAAAAACTAAGTTCAGAAATCTTGTCGTGTCAGAAATGTAAGGACCTGGCAAAACTCAGAAAAACCTCAGTACCCGGTACAGGTGCGCCGAAAGCAAAAATCATCATTGTCTCAGATTTTCCCCATAAGGATGGTGCCGAAAAGAAAGGTGTCCCGTTTACAGGTGATGAGTCCGGTAAGTTCATCATGGATATCCTAGAACAAGCAAAGCTTTCACTTGCAAAGGACACTTATATCACTTACCTGGTAAAATGTACCCCGAGAAAGGTCATCCAGGAAAAGGGCGGTAAAAAGGTAAAAGAGGAAAAGAAACCGGCAGCAAGGCATGTAGCAAATTGTATTTCATATCTGACTCAGGAAATATCTATCACCACCCCTCATATAATAGTGTCTTTGGGGCTTGATGTGTCAAATACATTGCTGCAGAACTTTTTTTCTGTAGAAAAGAAGTTCAGGAGTATTGAAAAGATCCATATGAGGGTTTTTGAAAATCCATCTTTTAAGCTGGTTCCCTTTTTCAGCCCACATGATGTGGTGGTTGAAAAGGTCATTTCTGAAGAGAAGTATGTCGAGGATTTTAATTCACTGGCAAAGGTTCTGAAAATAGTTTAATAGGACAGGGTTAGTCTTCTACAAGATAAACCCTTATTTTTCTGCGCCCGAACTTGAAGCATTCTTCCAGGGATTCAAAGCAAAGGTCTATCCTGTCATTTTTTATCCATCCTCCCGTATCAGCAGCAAGTGCTTCGCCATATCCCGGAATAAATAATTTTGTGCCAAGAGGAATGATCCGGGGATCTACGGCTACAATGCCCTTTCTTGCCCGGAGACCCGTAGCTGTTATTCCATTTCCATTTATATCATTACCACCCGAACCGAATGCATAATATGCTGTAGCAGTCAGCGACCACTCTCCTACAAGAGTCATCCCCGCAGGCTGTATGGCTGCTATCCTGCTCTTAATCGCGGAAAGTATATCCTGTACTTCTTTTTCCTCTCCTTTTAGTTGATCCAGAAGTACCTGGTTCCCGGCAATATCTTTCTCCAGTTTTTCCTTTTCTTCTTCCATGCTGGCCCTGGTTATTTCTATCTCTAATATCTTTTCCTCTGACTTACGGCTTATCCGGTCAAACTCCTCTTTTTCAAATCTTAATATCTGGATAAGTTCTGCTTCCCGGCTCATTATATTTTTAAATAGAAACAGATTATTTACGATCTCATTAAGATTTTTAGCACTTATAATAAATTTTGCCACATCATTATTTCCATATTTATACGTGAATATCATCCTGTCTGCCAGGAGTTCTTTTTTGCTATTAATATCTTTTGTCATCTCTTCTTTCTGTCGGGCAAGCTCAATCAGCTGTATCTGGAGCATTTCCAGGTCACTTCCGAGAGATTCGATCTCACTCTTCCTGGCTGCGACTATTGTTTCTGATGCGATGATCTCCTCAAGGAGTTTTTCCTGTTCTGAATCAAGCTTTGCAATGGCATTTCCAAGTTCTCTTAAGGTTATCGCTTCTATGGGAGCAGGTATGACCATGAATATCCCCAGAGTTATTGTAAATACAAGCAGCAGTGAAAGGATTGCCGGTCCTGGCCGCCTTAAAAACCCTCTTCCTTTTATATATTCCCTGTCTTTTTTACATTCATTATCAGTCATCGCTATTTTACCTGTCCAAACAATTTATAAATTTATTTGGATTAAGAATAATTTTGTAGTATTTTAATTAATCTAGTTCTATTTTAGAATTTTAGTATATTTATGCCTATTTTTATAGGTTATTTTGATTTATGGCTGGTTGTCCTGCTTATATCTGCAGACTAAACGGCCCGGTGATTATTTTTATTTTATAATATTTATGGTGGCTCTAAATGAAAATACTGGCAATAAGTGACAAAATAGTCGATATAATCTATACGCCTTCCATAAAGGAAAGGCTTTCTGATGTAGACCTTATTATCTCCAGCGGGGATCTTCCTAATAATTACCTGGAGTTTATTGTCACAATTCTCAATAAGCCCCTTCTCTATGTATTTGGAAACCATCACAGAAATGTGACCTATACTGATAAGGGGGAAAAGACCGGGGGACCGGAAGGCTGTATAAATATTGATAACCGGATCATAGAATATAATGGTCTTCTTATTGGCGGGCTTGAAGGATCGATGCGCTATAGTCCCGGCGAACATCAATATACTGATTTTGAGATGTGTATGAAAATAAACCGCTTAAAACCCAGGCTCTATAAGAATAAGCTATTTAAAAAGAAATTTATAGACATCCTTGTCACCCATGCGCCTCCCTATAAAATACATGATGAAGAGGACCTCTGTCACCGCGGGTTTAAATGTTTTAATAAATTTATAGAAAGTTACAAACCAAAATACCTTATTCACGGTCATATACATTATTATGGTTGTGATAATGAGTGGCTCACGGAGGTAAATGGCACTAAAGTCATAAATGCTTATGGATATCAGATAATAGAAATATAGAAAAAATATAGTATGTGGGATTACAAAACAGAAGGAAAAAACCAATTTGACTCAGCCAGGTTTAAGGCCCTGCTTAATAATCTAAGGTTTTTCACCCGTGAAAGACATAATGAGCTCCTTTCATTTGATGAAGTGAATAAGGGACTCCATCTTCACAATCAACATTATCTGGGAATGAAGGCAGTTAGGGTTGAAGACATTGTGGGCAGCATTGACCGTTATAAGGATTTTGACAGGTATTTTCTGCCAAAGAAAGCTCATCTTGAACACCGTTGGTCAAATATATACAGTGCCTACAAAAATGATGTGATACTTCCAGCAGTAAAACTATATAAGGTGGGAGATATATATTTTGTAGTAGACGGAAATCACCGCGTTAGCGTGGCAAAAAGGATGAATGTCACATATATTGATGCTGAAGTGACAGAATTTGTTACACGATTTCCCATAACAAGGGAAATGGACCCAAATGATATGTTTATCCTTGCAGAGAGGGAAAAATTCCTGGAGGTAACGGGATTAAAGGACACCAAACCAGGGGCAAGGATAAGACTTACCATACCGGGTAAATATGATTTTATACTAAACCAGATAAATAATCATATGCATTACCTTAATAAGAAGAGGGAAAAAGAGCAGGAGGAAATCGGTTATAAGGAAGCATCTCTTGACTGGTATGATAATGTTTATCTCCCTGCACGTAATCTTATCGACAGTTACAAGATAGTTGAGAATTTCCCACACCGTACCAAGTCCGACCTTTATGTGTGGATAAATGCGCATAAATATTATCTGCGTGATAAATACGGCAAGGATATAGGTCTTGCGGATGCTACATATGATTTTTCAACAAAGTTCAGCGAAGGTTTCTGGCCGCATATAAAGCTATTCTTCCATAATCTGATTATGAGATTTAGGAAAAAATAATTATTAGAATAGAAGATATTCAATTTCCTTAATATGGTATGGAGCATCAATTATGTTATACCATAATAAATTTTACTTAGTGCCCGGAAACCTGTAATGGCCCGTGATCACTTTTTCTTTTAATATATCCGCCTCTACCGTATATCCCGGTTCAATATAATTATAGATAACTTTTGGTATGCCATCCCTTGTGGTGCTGTCAGATAATATAGACGCACAATCAGTAAAACCATCAAGATCCATATCAAATAATATGATGTCTCCCGGATACCATAAGTTGAGATCTTCTTCTGAAAGCGGGTTGAAAACTGTAGTGAGGCTGATAGCGTTTCTTTTAAAAAAGATCTCAAAATTCTGTATTCTCCTATAATCTATATTTGGGTCACATACTGTCTGCCCCCATATCGCCCTTAGTGGATACTGGTTAAAATTACTGGCTATATCCTCATAGACAAGATCCATCAAAATAAAACCCGCATCCAGCATGGCTCTTGCTATTATATCCGTGCTGATAGCAATTTCTGCCGGAGGATCTCCTCCCGCATAATAATTAAGCTCTTCTTCCTCTAAAGTGAATATGTTTTTTGCAGGCGGCATAAGCTGGCTTTTGGCCCCGAGCATTATATCTTCCTGGTCATTTATTCCATCATTATCTGCATCGCTATTTATTCCCAGATCATTCATATCAATAAGTCTGAACCTTGGAAGGGCTGAAGCCAGGTGTGTAGATGGTTCATATTCTTTCTTAAAGGTAAAACCTCTTATGCTGATTACCATTGCAAGTGCAATCACAAGCACAAGGATTATGATAAG
>CAZKVA010000100.1:0-6825 GCA_964556035.1 uncultured Actinomycetota bacterium | reverse complement strand
TCTAACCTTACGGCCGCTGACATTGCCTCTTCAAAAGTGTCTACTAGAAGTATCGGAAGGACCGGCATGAGCTGCTCGTGCTGTATCATCGGATGAGATTCTGAATCTGCCACAAAGACCGCCAGTCTTATAGATGGACCGGCATCTACTCCTGCATCCTTAAGTATCTTTGATGCATCTTTTCCAATATAGTCCTTATTGATCTCACCGTCTTTAACTACCAGAGCCACTACCTTTTCGGCCTGTTCCCTGCTCAGTACCATTGTATTGTTCCGGCTGAATGCTGAAAGAAGTTTATCGGATATACTCCTTATACATATACAAGCTTTTTCCTCATTACATAGAATATTATTATCAAAGCTTGCACCATTCATTATCTCTACAGCAGCATTTTCAATATCAGCTGTCTCATCGACTATGACCGGGGGATTTCCGGGACCTGCACCTATCACTTTCTTTCCACTTTTCATTGAAAGGCGCACGATACCAGGACCGCCCGTAGCGGTTATCATATCGACTTTGTCACTTTTAAATGCTACAGATACATTCTCGACCTTTGATTTGCTTGCAGCGGTCACAAGATTCGTCGGACCGCCAGCTTCTACAATAGCGCTATGGATGACCTTTACTGCCTCAAGGCTGCATTTATGTGCCGCAGGATGGGGCAAAAACATTATGCTGTTTCCTGCTGAGATCATTATAATAGAATTGTTTATGATCCCGGGTGTAGGATTTGTCATAGGTGTTATCGCAGCGACCAAACCATACGGCGCCCTGTCAATACTAATTGTACTGACTTCATCACTATAAGTCTTGATATCAAGATCTTCAGGACCTGGTGAAAAATTTACTGCTACCTGGTTCTTGACGATTTTGTCCTCATAAACTCCTATTCCCGTCTCATCCACTGTAAGCCTTGCAAACTTTTCAGCATTTTCAAGACATCTCTTCCTGATATTTGCAATTATCTTAAATCTTGCTTCCCTTCCAAGAAGGATAAGTTTGGGCTGCGCATCTTTTGCCGCAGAAACGGCATCTTCAACTTTATCAAACAAGCCATTGCCGGATAAACCAGCTGAGCTTTCCTTAAAGGTCGAGGTGCCGGAGGTAGTAATCAGGTTATTTACCACACCTCTTACAATCTCTTCTATTTGATTTTCATCTATAGCCACATTTTACCTCCATTATTCTTTATAGCTAATCTTTATGCCTCTTTTTAAGGCTTCGTCCCTTGCCAGTGGACTAAGTATCACATCTTCTGAAACCTCAATGCCATTATCCTTGTAATCATCAAGATCACCGGTGGTTATTATGGTCTTTTTCTGCACATTCGCAGATTGTCTTTTTGGTGGATCTGCAGACTTATCTGCCTGATCCAGGGCAACATTGTCCATACTTTTCAATATGTTTGGATCCGTTATCTCACCTGTGAAGCTACTGTCCGGGATCTGCGGCGGAGTATTTACTCCATCAGCCATTTGTAGTGAAACAGGAGATACGCATGAAGCATCAACTATTTCAACAAGTGTCCCGTTTACAATATCTGCCGCATTTCCATCATCAGTATCCACGTGCATCTCCGACTTAAAGTCAGGAGAGACCCTTATCTGGACATTATTAAAGGTAAGGCCCTTGGGCCCCGAGACTCTTACGTCGACTGCGTCATTTTCTTTTACGCCAAAGTACTCAGCATCTTTACTGCTGAGATGCATGTGCCGGTTTGCCCTGATGATCCCCTCTTTTAGATATACAGCTCCCCTGGGTCCTATAATTACCGCAGATGCGGTCCCTGATAATTGACCTGATGGTCTAACTGGTGCATCAATACCTAATATGATGCAATCAGTCTTTGCCAGTTCAACCTGGGTCCTGTCCCTTAAGGGGCCGAGCACCCTCACATTTTGGATAGCATTCAGTCTTGGGCCGACGACAGTAACAGTCTCTTTATAAGCATAGGTCCCTGGTTGGTAAAGTTCCTTCAATACCTGTACCTCATAACCTTTTCCAAAAAGGACATCCACATGCTCCCTGCAGAGATGGACATGCCTTACAGAAACACCACAGACTATCTTCTTCTGAGATGATTCTGCCTGTATACCGGTCTTTTTAACTGAGACTACCTGCCCAGAACTGGAGGCATTCGGATTTCCGGATACTCCTGTTTCTATTTTGGATACTACATTAGCAACAATATCCCTGATCAATTTTTCGGTATCCACTTAAAATACCTCTTTTCTTCTATTCTTTTGGTAAGATCATATCCAAGTCAGAATGGGGTCTTGGAATCACATGAACTGAGATAAGTTCCCCTACTCTCTTTGCTGCTGCTGCACCAGAATCAACTGCTGCTTTTACTGCACCGACATCACCTTTTACAATAACTGTCACGAGTCCGCCGCCAATTCTTTCCTGGCCGACTAGCTTTACATTTGCAGCCTTTACCATAGCGTCTGCTGCTTCGATCCCGCCTACGAGTCCTCTGGTTTCGATTAAACCGATTGCTTCTCCTGACATTTTTTTCTCCTTTTTCTCTTTTTGCTTTTGCTTTATAAATAAAAACATCTTTTAGCAGTCAAGATATCCCTATTATCCATTATTTACTTATTGACGATATTAGCAACTATCTTGCTTACCATATCTACAAGCTCACTTTTCCTTATGGTTATCATATCATCTTCATTCGCTGCTGTATCGATATTTCCGATACTGCCTGAGGCAGGGCTGCTTCCATTTCCATTGCTGCCTATAAACTTACCATCTATTCTGCAGCCTGCATATCCTCCTTCATCTTTTATAAAGTTGGAACGTATATCCATTAGTTTCTGTACATTTTCCTCACTTATAGTATTTACATTCCCAAGTGTCTTTGCAAGTAAGCTTATCTTCGCAAATAGTTCCATGCTCTCCATCCTGTAATATGCCTGGTGCACATCATTACCTATTGTGAAGGCCCCATGGTTTTCCATAAGGAATGCATTATGATCGCCAAGATACTCCTTTATACTGTCAGGGATCTCGGAAGTAGAGGGCGTCCCGTATTTTGTAAGCGGTATGGAACCCAATGAGATTATGATCTCCGGGATCACGCACTGGTCAAGCGGGATGCCCGCTACCGCATATGCTGTCGAATATGGCGGGTGTGCATGGACCGCTGAATTTATCCCTTTTTTATTTTTGTAAACATCAAGATGTATCTTTATCTCTGAAGACGCTTCAAGCTCACCTTCCAGCTTATTTCCATCCATGTCAACTTTTACCAGCTGATCAGTGGTAAGATATCCCTTGCTCATACCAGTAGGCGTACATAATACAGCATTTGGACCTACCATTATCGAAATATTACCATCATTGGATGCTACCCATCCATTGCTATGCACTCTCTTGCAGATATCGATGATATCATTTCTGTGTTGACTCTCTGTTTTTTGATAAACCATTTTCCTTTTTCCTTTTATTTATTAGCGTTTAAATATATCTTTACTGACATAATAATAATAAGAAAACTTTTAACACTTACATAATGAACTCTTCATCCATCTCATTACCTGCCTGTCAGGGGCAGGTAATACCTTGTATGCGATAAGTGAGCCCCTCTCACCTAAAAACCTGCTGGCATTATCAGTTGCTTCATTTACCGCAGAAAAGGTCCCGGTAATAATGAAAAAGCTATTCACCCCGCAACCCCTGGCCAGCCTATACTCTATAAAATCTACCGCTGCACTGTCTACAGCAATATCAGAGGAATTTATAAGGTCCGCCATATGGGGGCCTTCTATTATCCCGACAGCATCACTGGATACCTCTGCCAGGTCCCCGCCGATAGCCTCTATTATCCTATGGCTTATTCCGCTCACAACAAAATTGCTAAAAAGATGTCTGCCTCCCTGTTCTTCTGCGATCTTTCCCGCACTTGTAAGGGCGCTTATCTCCCCATCCAGTATTGTAAGATATTTTCCCGGACATAATGAACCAGCCTGAACAATATTTACTTCAGCAGATTTTATCATGCTATCAGTTACCATTATTCCCCTTGATATGCTCTTAAACTCTGCTATTAAAATATTCCCTTTTTTCCCGCTTGTTCCCATCATCCCACTCATTAATTATTTCTCAATCACCAAATATTCTTTTCCGACTTCCTTTACTGTTCCATCTATAGAGCTGTGGATAGCAGCTCCCAGCTTTCCTTCAGGTATGTCCGCTACCAGGTCCCCGCGTCTTACCAAGCTGCCCTCAGAGACCACAGGTACCGCAGGAGCTCCCACATGCTGCAATAAATATAATCTTATCTTTCCAATATCAGCAGTAAATTCAGAAAGAGGTGTCAGGCTTTCGTATTTATCGATCTCCAGCCTTTTCTTTAATCTTGATACCGGCACCTTCCGGAACTGCCAGAATTCATTTACCTTAAGATCTGTCCTATTGTGAGAATTTTTTATACCGAGCCTTGCCAGCTCTTCTTTAAGATAGTTAAATATTGAACGTGGTGAAAGATCGACTACACAGCTATAAAGTTCGCATAATCCGCAATCAGAACAAAGATAGGCAAAATCAAATCTACCAATATCCTCATCAGATAAACTGCCTTTATAGAGCCTCTTCATCAATTCATCTGGAAAAAGATCATGGCCAAGCAGATACCGGGGACAAAGATCGGTACACATACGGCAGCTCAGGCATATTGCCTGGGCTCTTTTCATATCCGCATTGATAGATCTCTTTTTATTCTCGATGACTATATTATCTTCCGGCAGGACAAGGATGGATTTAGTCGTCTTTTTCACCGAATAGTTTTCAGGATCGATCATCTTGCCCATCATTGGACCGCCATCCAGCACTGCCATTCCTTCTCCCTTGATCCCCCCGCAATAATCTATTAACTGCCTGACACCTGTACCTACCGGGACAAGCAGTGTCATGGGTTTCTCTACTTCTCCATTTACAGTCACATATTTATCTATTACCTTAATACCGGAGGCGGCATTTTCTATATTTAAAAGCGTCTCCACATTTATGACTACGACTCCGATCTGGAGAGGTATGCCTCCTTCAGGGACTATCCTTCCGGTTACTTCATTTACCAGTACCTGCTCGTCGCCTGCCGGATAAAAATCGTCCAGTTTGAAAAGTTCAAAATCAAAACCATCACCGCTAAAGTTTTCAATGGCATCTATTGCTTTCTTATTCTTTTCCTTCACAGCCAGTACCACTCTTTTTGCTTCTACAAGTTCCGCAGCAGCCTTCATTCCCGAATACACCTTTTCAAAGTAAAACTCCAGGAGCTGTTTGTCCACATTTATAAGAGGTTCGCATTCTGCAGCATTTATAATAAGGGTATCCACTTTTGCATCAAGTTTTACATGAGTTGGAAATCCGGCTCCCCCGGCTCCCACTACTCCAGCTTCTTTTATTATATCCAGTCTCTGTCTGTCCATTATTTCTCCAGGTTTATCCTGTCTACTTTTGCAACTATGGTCGTATCAATATTTTTACCTTTGGTAGCTTCTGTCTGCTTGGCAGTACTTCCCGTGACTATAAGGGCCAGCTCACCTTCGCCAACCCCTACTGTATCGGCTGCCACATAATAATCACCTGTAGATTTGAGGTCCGTTCCTACAGTTTGCACCATCAGTAATTTAAAACCTTTAAGCGTATCATCTTTAATAGTCGATGTGACACTTCCTATTATTTTTACAAGTTTCATATCAGCCTAACCCTTTATCGTCTTGTCCTTAAGGTCTATCCTGTCGACCTGCCCAATGATAGATCCCCTCAAAGGTATGCTTTTTATCCCCATCCATTTACATATGGTCACTCCATCCTCTATCCAGTAAACCAGGCTTCCGGTTGCTGAATTAAGGTAATCAGCCACTATAACAGGTTTGGATATCTTCTCTCCTTCAGGATCGATAGGCTCTATGATCTGAAGTTTTATACCTTCAAGCTTTTTATGTTTTGAAACGGAAACTGCGTTTCCTATGACTTTTGCAAGTCTCATTATTTTCCTGCTGTCAATATAGTACTTTTATATTATTCTGTTTAAAGAAATGATAATATTTATTATCAGGTTTATTGTCAGTAATAACAATATCAAGATCACCCAGATCGCATATCCTGTTAAGGACTATCACATCATATTTGCTGCCATCTGCAAGAAGTATTCTCTGTTGAGCATTTTCAAGCATTATTTTCTTTATAAATGCTTGCTGCGGATTCGGTTCAGTTAGCCCTGCTTTTATAGAAATACCAGACGTGGATATAAAAGCTTTGTCAGAATTAAGGTTCTTCAGGAATTCTTCAGTTCTTCTGCCCAAAAAATTCATAGTGATCTTATCCAGAACTCCCCCGGGGCTGATCACTTCTACTCCGTCAATATCTTTTAACTCATTCAATATATCAAGACCTATCGCAACGACTTTTAATTCCTTAAAATTATATAATCTTTTTGCAAGGGCGTGGGTGGTGGTGGATCCATCAAGGAAAATATTATCGCCCTCATTTATGATTTTTGAAGCAAGTGAGGCAATTTTATTCTTTTCGGTTGTCCGTATTTTTTCCCTGACAATATTTGGGGTTTCCGCAGAAAAGCTCTGTGAGGATAATGCTCCTCCATAGACTCGTGTAAGTATGCCCTGCTTTTCAAGAGTAGCAAGATCACGGAGGACCGTCATCTCTGAAACGCTGAATATATCTGAAAGTTCAGAGGTCCTGATGCCACCATTTTTACCTACCATCTCGGCAATTTTCAGTTTTCTCTCTGCAGATAACATATTATATTTAATGTTTGATTATGTTTTATGTTATTAGTTTATGTTATTTTTTGTT
>CAZKVA010000099.1:0-6881 GCA_964556035.1 uncultured Actinomycetota bacterium | reverse complement strand
TGTGGCAGATTCAGAATCTCATCCGATGATACAGCACGAGCAGCTCATGCCGGTTCTTCCGATACTTCTCGTAGACAGTTTTGAAGAGGCAATGGCAGCGGCCGTAAGGATAGAACATGGATACGGCCATACAGCGATGATCCACACAAAGAATATTGACAGGATAACCAAATTTGGACAGGTTATAGACACCACAAATTTAATTGTGAATGCCAGCTCTCAGACCATGGCAGCTGAAAATTCAAAAGGTGGAACAGCATGGACGATCGCCGGAGCTACCGGAGAAGGTAATACTACCCCCAGATCATTTACTAAAGAGAGAAGGATATATGTATCTGGTGCTATGAATTTTGTTAAATAAAAGTATATTTAGTGATTATTGACTAAGGAGGCAAATTTAGATGAATGGTGAAGCTTTAGGATTAATAGAAACAAGGGGACTTGTTGCTGCAGTTGAAGCTGCAGATACCATGGTAAAAGCTGCCAATGTGAAACTTACTGCAAAGAATTATGCCGGAGGCGGCATGGTGGAGGTAGAAGTCACAGGAGATGTAGGAGCAGTCAAGGCTGCAGTAGATGCAGGAGCAGCAGCAGCTAAAAGAGTAGGGGAAGTAGTCAGTGTGCATATAATCCCCAGACCCCATGAAGAGCTGGATAAGTTTAGTTCCGGAAAACTTGTAAGAAAAGGAAATATAACTATTACAGCTGCTAAAAGTTCAAAACCGAAAAAGAATGTATAGGATATGATGTTGTTTTAGGAAAAAAGCAGGAATCCTTAGGTTTTTTAAATCCGGGACGAGAGCTAATATTTTGTTCATAATTTATTGTATGCTTTTTTCTAATAGGGTGGGACACATCCGAATTAAAGCCTGCTTTAGAGAACAACCGCTGCACTGCAAGTTGGCTCTGTGAAGCAGGAACCAGATTCCAAACGGGATGCACGATAGTTTATTATCGTGAGGATGTCACGGTGTAGCTTAGAAATGAAGGCAGGTAACTGTTTTCATTTAAGCTGCCACCTATTGCACAATAGTTTGATAAGAAGACCAAAGAAGAGTTTTAAATTTATGGAAAGAGCTATAGGAATCGTAGAGTTTAGAAGTATTGCTATGGGTATCGGAGCGGTAGATACCATAGTAAAGACTTCTGATGTGAGGATACTTGACGCAAGGACCCTGTGTCCCGGAAAATATTATATTATCTATGCAGGAAGTGTAAGTGCCGTAAAGAGCGCCTCTCAGGTAGTCACCAGTGAATACAAGGATTTTATAATCGATCACGGTGAATTGTCCAATGTGTATCCTGAGATGTTTTATGCGGTCAACCAGACTTCAGAAATAAAGGATCCGGGAGCCATAGGAATAATCGAGACGCTCACATCACCTTCCGTACTGATTGCTGCAGATTCTGCCATAAAGGCTACTGATGTGGAACTAGTTGAGATAAGAATAGCCCGGGCTCTTGGGGGTAAGAATATTTGCATCATAAACGGCGATGTCTCCTCAGTTAATGAATCCATAAGAGCAGGGATCCAGTATCCAGAAAAAAAAGGTTTTCTGGTAGACTGGCAGGTAATACCCTCACCTCACGAGGATCTATACAGGGTAATTTTTTAACCTTAAAAAAACTGGAGAGAGTTAAGAAAGAATGGATATTAAATTAGATTATGGCGAAGGTAAGCTTGAAGTCAGTATTGATGATAATAATTTACTGGAAGTCCTCGAAAATGAACCGTTAAAACCCCTTTCAAATATTGAAGGCAGGCTTCTTGAAGGATACAGGTCACCGATCAGCTCCTCTCCACTGGCTGACCTCATCTCAGGTAAAAAAAAGATATGCATAGTGATCTCAGACAGTACCAGGGCCGTCCCGACAGAGACCATCCTAGGGACACTTCTTCCCGAGATAGAAAGTTATGGAATAGATAAGGATCTTATAACAATACTTGTAGCTACGGGACTGCACCGGTCGAACACTACCGAAGAACTCATAAAAATGATCGGCAAGGAAGTAGTCGATAATTACCGTATCGTAAATCATGATGCCCGCAACAGGGAATCCTGTGATTATATAGGCAAGACAGGCAGGGGTACTCCTGTAATAATAGATAAAATATATGTAGAATCTGATTTTAAAATATTGACCGGACTTATCGAACCGCATTTTATGGCAGGTTTTTCCGGTGGAAGAAAAGCGATATGCCCCGGGATATCCTATATGGATATGTTCAAGCATTTTCACGGTCCTGCAATACTTGAATCACCTGGTGCTACAAATGCAGTTTTAGAAGGAAATCCATTTCACGAAGAGTCCCTGGAAATTGCAAAAATGGCTGGAGTGGATTTAATTGTTAATGTGACAATAAATAAGAATAAACAGATCACCGGTATATTTTGCGGGGACCTGGAAGATGCATTCTACAAAGGTGCAGGTTTCTGTAAAAGTTCCAGTACTTATGAAATAAAAAAACAGGCGGATATAGTGCTGACTTCTGGAGGAGGATATCCCCTGGACTGTAATCTTTACCAGTCTGTCAAGGGAATGGTAGGTGCGATGCCTGCAGTAAAGGAAGGCGGGATGATAATAATCGCTGCCAAATGCACAGAAGAGATCGGGAGTGAGGAATTTGTAGAGCTACTGATGAATGAGGATGACCTTGATAAATTTATGGAGAAGATCAATAATCCTGAATTTTTTACAATAGACCAGTGGGAACTCGAAGAGCTTGTGAAAGTAAGGAAAAAAGCGGATATATATTTATACAGCGACTGCCTGAATAGCTGCAATTATAATATTCCTTCCGGCAGCCTGGTACAGGTGGGTTCAATTGATAAAGCTATAAGCGCCGGACTTAAAAAATACGGTCCCAATGCTAAGATCTCAGTGATTCCTGAAGGGCCATATACTATTCCTGTTTTTGAAAAGTAATATGGAGGGGACCAGGCAGGGATCAATGGCTTTGGTTAATAATACTGTCTCCGGGATACTTCAACTTCATAGTGGCAGAATAATAATGCTACATAGTAATTTATTGCTATGAGTATGGCACTGAACAATATATTGATATAATACTGAAAAAACACTGCAGTATTATACAGATGCAAATAATAGCATTAATTATTACTTTCGAAACAAATTAAAAATTATTATAATATTACGGATATTGTTAAAAAGAGGAGTATTTTTTAGGATATGAAAACAGAAGATATGAAAAGTTTAAAGGATATTGTCGGTGAGGAAAATGTGATCCTGTCAGAAGAGGAAAGGTATTGTTATAGTTATGATTCGACAAGGCTGGAGTACATGCCGGATGTGGTAGTCAGGGCAAGAAATACCCAACAGATAAGTGATATCTTTAAATATGCAAGTGCAGAAAAAATACCGGTGACCCCCAGGGGAGCTGCAACAGGCCTTAGCGGCGGCTGCCTGGCAATGGAGGGCGGCATACTGCTGCTCATGGTTGAGATGGATAAGATCCTTGATGTAAATCCTGTTGATCTATTAATAGATGTGGAGGCAGGTATAATCACTGAAAAAGTGGACATTGAAGCACAGAAATATGGACTTTTCTATCCTCCGGACCCTGCTTCCGTAAGTGTATCTACCATAGGTGGGAATATAGCAGAAAATGCCGGGGGCCTGAGAGGTCTTAAATACGGTGTTACAAAAGATTATGTAAATGCACTCGAAGCTGTCCTGCCTAATGGAGACATAGTAAATTTTGGAACAAGGACCGTAAAGGGTGTGACCGGCTATAATATGGTGGATCTTATGGCGGGATCTGAAGGAACCCTTGCAGTTATAACAAAAGCAACCTTAAGATTGCTTCCCCAACCTCCTGCAAGAGCAAGCCTGCTGGGACTATTTAGCACCATTGGAGATGCTGCAAAAACAGTAAGGGATATTGTAAGTAATGGTGTGATAACCTCCACACTTGAGATCATGGACCAGGTCACCATAAATGCCATTGAAGATAATGTTGGACTGGGCCTGGATAGAAGCATTGGTGCGATGCTTCTTATCGAAGTAGATGGACAGCAAGGAGCCGTTGATGCCGAGGCAGAAGTGGTAAAAAAAGCCTGTGCATCCAATAATGTAGTCTCCTGCAGAAAAGCTGCATCCGATCAGGAAAGGGATGAAATATGGACCGCAAGAAGAGCGGCACTTTCATCACTTGCAAGGATAAAACCGTCGACTATCCTGGAGGACGTTACCATTCCCAGAAGCAAGATCGTAGAGATGATCGAAGCAGTAAATTCCATTTCGGAGAAATACGGGCTCCCAATAGGGACCTTCGGCCATTCTGGTGATGGAAACCTGCACCCCACCATTCTTACCGATATGAGGAACGCTGAAGAAGAAAAGAAGGTTGAAGGCGCCATAGAGGAGATGTTCAGGGTAGCGGTTGATCTGGGCGGGACCCTTTCAGGAGAACATGGAATTGGAATATCCAAGGCCAAATACCTCAGGATGGAAATAGATCCTGCAAGCTATGAGCTCATGAAAAGAATAAAAAAAGCTTTTGACCCGGATAATATATTAAACCCCGGCAAGATATTTTTGGATTAAATATCAATAAATATAATTATAAAGTGAAGGAATATGACAGATAAAAATAAAAAGCTAAAGACTAAAGGAAAAGATACCGCAAGGATATTTAAAAGGTATGATGATCTTTTTAACTGTTCTCGTTGCGGAAGCTGCATGTCCTACTGCCCGGTCTATAAAAATACTAATGATGAAGCAGTGGCCCCGAGGGGCAAGCTCAGTCTTATAGAAGCTATAAGCCAGGGCAAGTTGGAGTTTACAGACAAGGTCTCTGAAAAGATATATACATGTACTTTATGTAATTACTGTGACAGTGAGTGTCCGAGCGGTGTGAATATAACCGAACTTTTTGAGGAGATGCGCCAGGACTTGATAGATAGCGAGAAATATCCTGAGGCTCTTGACTTCTTAAAGAAAAGATTGGGTGAAGCCTATAATGTGACTTTTGATACTAATGAAGGAAGGGCTGATTGGACGAAGCAGATCCCTGACAGCTCTCCTGAAGATTTTATAAAAGATACTGCTGAAGTGGTTTATTTTGCGGGTTGTGTCTCATCTTTTTCTCCGCGCACATTTTCAATACCACGTTCGGTCGTTCAGATCCTTAAAGGCGCCGGTGTTGATTTTACGCTTCTGGGGGATGATGAATGGTGCTGCGGTTTCCCGCTGCTTTCTTCGGGCATGAAAGATGAAGCAAAAAAACTTGCCGATCATAATATAGATGCAGTAAATAAAAAGGGCGCAAAGGTCCTAATCGCATCCTGTCCATCATGCTATCATACATGGAAACATGAGTATCCCAAAATATCCGATAAAAAGGCAGGTTTTGAAATAATGCACCTGTCCCAGTATCTACTCAAGCTTATTAAAGATAAAAAAGTAAAGCTAAAACCACTGAATATAAGGGTTTCCTATCATGATCCATGTGATCTTGGAAGGAATTCTGAAGTTTATGATGAACCAAGAAAAGTCATTGAGAGTATTCCGGGAATTGAATTTATAGAGCTTGAAGCCAATAAAAATCTTGCTAATTGTTGTGGAGGGGGTGGGAACCTGGAGTCCCTGGATGCAGGTCTTTCCGGAAGAATAGCCGAGTCACGGGCAAGGGAAATAATCGCAGTAGATGTCGATGTCCTTGTATCTGCATGTCAGCAGTGTGAAAGGACGCTGGCGACCGCATTAAAAAAATTAAAAAAAGAAGCCAAACGAAAGATCAAAGTCTGGGACATTGTTGAGCTTGTACTTGCAAGTATAAATGCAGAATAAAGTATCATTTTATTTTGTAAAGTTATAAAATAAATAAAAAATGGAGGTAAGACAGATGAAGATTGGAGATTATGATTTTCCCGAAGATCTCTATTATGAGAAAAATCATTTCTGGGGAAAGGATGACGGTAGCGGGAATATAATTATTGGAGCATCAGATTTTTTCCAGCAGCTTGCCGGGGAAATAGTATATATTGAACTGCCGATGGTTGGAACTAAAGTAGAGCAGAGTAAATCCTTCTCTTCGCTTGAAAGCGGAAAATGGGTAGGGAAAGTATTTGCACCTGTTTCAGGAGAGATCATTGAAGTAAATGAAGAGCTTGAAGATTCGCCTGAACTTATAAATGAATCCCCGTATGATGAGGGATGGATCGGGAAAATAAAACCTTCAGATCTTGATTCAGAGCTTGGAAATATTATGAAAACCGGAAAGGAGTTTGAAGAATTTATTGATGAAGAATCAAAAAAACACTCAAAAGAAGATTAAGATAAGTATAGAGCCTATTGGAAGGAGGATCCTCCTTGAGGGGCCCACTAATGGCCTTGATGCAATATTGGATGCGGGTATTGGCATAAAATCGGTATGTGCCGGCAAAGGAACCTGCGGCAAATGCCGCATCCTTATAATGGATGAGGACAGGAAACCGCCGAATAGCCAGGAAACCAAAATACTTAATCAAAGCGAGATCGATCATGGTGTTAGGCTTGCGTGCCAGCAAATATTTGACCGGGACATGAAGGTCTATATCCCTGCGTCCTCCCTCAGTGAGGAACAGAAGCTTCAGGTAAAAGGTGAGGAAATAGAATTTGACATTGACCCGCTTGTAAATAAATTCCACCTCAAATTGAAACGGGCCTCGCTTGATGACCTGGATTCAGATTTTAACCGGATAATGAAAACATTGAAATCAGAATATGATGTTTCCATTGACCGTATAGATATTGAGACCTTAAAGATCATGCCGGGGATAATCCGCAGTAATTCATGGGACATAACTGTATCTGTAAAGGACGGGGAAGTCATAAATATAGAAGCCGGGGACAGGGCAGACAGTTCCTATGGGCTC
>CAZKVA010000098.1:0-6905 GCA_964556035.1 uncultured Actinomycetota bacterium | reverse complement strand
TCCCTTTAACCTTTGCTGATATAAATCAAGTTAAACACATTTTTAATTTTGGTTATAATTTTTTATTGTTTGACAGGAGTTATTAGAACAGCATCTATATTCAAATATTTTGCAAGCATTTCAATTTTTCTGGCAACCAGTCCGACACCAAGAGCAAAATGGTGGGTTGGCCCTTCTTTGGACCAGTTTTCTAAAAAAGTTCTGACATCTGGTTTAAATTTACCCCTCGTACAGGTATTTCCAATGGATGGTATCAATCCCGGTAAAGATTCACCTTCCGCAAGGACTATTTTAAATCTGCCATCAAATGTCTGTGTCAGACCAAACATGGTAATAGGTCCCTTTTTAATCTGATATTCTACAGAGGGGCCAGTACCTCTTTTCCCATGAAGAATACTCAGCTTACGTAGTATTGGTTTACCTTCTGAGATTTTTAAGTGGTGGGGACCATCGTGACCTATAAGGGCAATGTCATTTTCGAAATCAATAGGATAAAGTTCAGCAAATGATCCTCCGGCAGAAAGCCTGTTCATGATAAGCATAGCTACACAATTTTTTAAATCCATCTCACCTGCTACCGATATACCTTTACTTGTTAAAAGTGAATTCCCGATAATCATACCTGCCTGTATTCTTTCAAATTTGTTATCATTTAAGCCACGGTAATAATATGCCAGACCTGTCAACCCAAAATGACATACTAATTTATCCATTGCAACAGAAACTCTTGCCGGCCATAAAAGATCCTCTTTTTTTACCTTGCTGGTTATGGGATCAGCAACAGGGTCAGGAAAATCAAATAAATTTAAAATTTCATCAATTTTTTCTTTAATCTCTTCATCTTTTACATCATCCACAAACCTTTCGAGATCTTCCATTTCAAGATGCTCGATATGCATTTTAAAAAAAGAATCAAACATTGTTGGATCAGAATTCATATCAAGCATACCTTCATATACATGACCCAGGAGACCTATATGGTCATCTTTAATCTTATGCGCCAAATTGGCAATCTGGCACCAATCTTTTATTTTGCACCATGCCCTTTCATCATCATAAAGATTGCCCACTATACAATCTAAAGGTTTCTTACCCATCCTGTTAAGCGCATAAGTTATTTCAGGAAGACTGGTAATGTTGACATTTTCAAGTAAAAGTTCTGTCGTGCTATTTTTATAATCAAGTTTTTTTTCAGGTTGCAGACATAATAGTAAAACAGGTACGTTACTTATTTTTTGAATTGCAATTGTTGCATATGCAGATGGAGTATAAGTTGTTATAAAGCATATAATCATATCGAGATTCTTACCTGAAAAATATTCACCGGCAAGCTTTGAACTATCATAACTGTCACATATATCTTTATATTCTATAAAATTGCTCTGGCACTCTTTTTTTAATCTATCAACAAAATAATGGCAATGCTTTTGCAGTTTGCTTTTCAAACTTGGAAATTGCGGCCAATACTCATAAAGTCCCACATACATAATGCCAATATTTCCCATATTTGCTCTATTAGAATTAATATGACTCAATAAATCCATTTTAGTACTCAATTAGATCTCCCATTCCTATTTTTCTTCTTCATTTAGATAAATTAATATTTCAATTTATATCCTCTTATGGACACAATATTAATAAATGCACTTTACTTAATAACAGAAACATTTAAATCCAATAACGAACCTATCTTTGCAAGGGTTTTCTCTATTTCTCCGTAAGATACGGCAATATGATGTGACGGCCCTGCCGAACACCATCTTTCAATAAAGTCGTCCAGATCCATTTCTATTTCAAACCAGGATTGTGGGATTCCTAAACCTTTGATAGGATCTTTATAAATATTTCTGCCTGAAGCAATTACCATCTTCCAATTGGAATCAGCATCTGGAGACATATTAAGCATAGTAGCATCTCCTTCCCTTGCGGAAAACTCAGTTACTGCACCG
The DNA here is from genome assembly GCA_964556035.1 of uncultured Actinomycetota bacterium. Classification (GTDB taxonomy): domain Bacteria; phylum Actinomycetota; class Humimicrobiia; order Humimicrobiales; family Humimicrobiaceae; genus M55B120. The sequence goes on along the minus strand of CAZKVA010000098.1, from coordinate 4,956 downwards.
ATTCCACAAGCACCTACCCACATTGAATGAGGTTTGAGTATTACATCATTATTGCTTTTAGCAAAATTCAGATTTCCATTGCCTTCATGTGCTAAAAGTATTGCATTTCTTTCATAATCAAGGATATAGTGCTCCGCACAAACAGTATTACCAGTTAATTCGTTCATAATATACATAGAAATTGCTCCAGCTATATCTCCCTCTGCAGAAACGGGAATACCTCTAGTATTTAAAATCGTAGCAGCAAAGCAGGGGCATATTCCAAGTTCAGAATTATTCATTAGAGGTTGACAATAAAGGGCTATACTTTTTAACGAATATTCTTTTACTATTTTCTCAAAACATATAGCCATCTTTGCTGACATATTAAATTGATCAGAAGAAAGCTCTATTTTCTTGTATTTACTGGAAATTTCACTAATAAATGTGTTTATCTCTTTCTGTTTGACAGATTTATGGATTTTAATAACATCATTAACGCTTATATATGTGATCCTTGATCCAAATTTTTTATTTATGAAGGTTTCATCTACCATAAAATCCATCATTCCTGGATATGGAGTATTCCCGATAAGACCAATATTTAAGTCTTTTAACTTATTAATTACATCTAATGCTTTAAAATAATCTCCTAATTTTTCATAAGTAGAATCTTTATTCATTTGTCCTGAAACTACATGATAATCAGCACCTACTCTCTTCAAGGCACTTGCCAGTTCCTCTGTACCTACAAGACAGTTCCCTGAGAGTAATTCTTTAAAAGAAAAATCTGAACCGACTTTTTCTAATAACTGAGCACTTAAAACTATTACAGGTTTTTTTAAATTCTTAATTGCTGTAAAAGGAATCTCGCTGGTCGTATAGCTCATTTCTACTATAAGCACTACATCTACACCCTGTTTAATAAACTCTTCCTCTGACTTTTTTGCAGAATTTAGACTATCTACGAATCCAGGATAAATGACCTTACCGTATTTCTTGATCCTTTTAATGACTTCATTTTCAACTATACCTTCAATCTTTTGTTTTAAATCCGGCCATACATCATAATAAACACTGAGACACGTAGGAACTAAACCTATTTTTAAGCTATCCATTTTTTTTACTCCTCAAATTAATTTGTAACATTACTTAATTCAATCTTTGTCTTTCCAAATTTTTAAAAGAACTTAAGTGATATTTCATATTGTTACAGGTTTCTTTATAAGAAACTTCTCAAAACTAACCACCACAAGAATCTCTTACAATTAACTCAGTTGGCAAAACTTTTTGTCTTTTAGTTTTGCTCTCTTTCGAACTTATTATTTCTCTCAAAGTCTTTGCACTTTCTCTACCAAAGTCATTCAGAGGGAATTTAATTGTTGTTAGTTTTGGGTTAACATTTTGTGACTCTTGTGTATCATCAAACCCAATAACTGCAATATCTTCAGGTATGCGTAGTTTATTCTCCCTGATTGCATTCATCGCCCCTATTGCTAAAGAGTCATGTGCTGCAAGAACAGCAGTGGGTTTTATATGGAGATCTAATAATTTTTTCATCTGCTTGTAACCTTCACTAACTGTAATATCATCGCTTTGAATCATAAAAGCACTTGAAAGCTTAATCCTATTATCCTTTAATGCATGAATATATCCTTCTCTTCTATCTATCAGATTTGTCATGGTATCTTTTAGAATTGGTGCTCCGATGAAACAAATACGTTTATGGCCTAATTCAATGAAGTGTTTAACTGCGGAATAAGAACCACCAAAATAATCCAATGTTACATAATTTACTTGTCTTTGAACTAGCCTCCTTCCCATTAAAACATAGGGGAATTTTTTATCATCAAGTTTTAATATAAATTCATCTTTGATAAAATTACCTTCCAGTAGTATTCCTTCCAATAATCCAGTAAGTATAGTTTTCTGCCATAGTTCATCGGTGCTGGTTTTACGATTTTGTTGAAAGAGTAATAAGTTGAATGCATGTTCTTCTAGATCATGTCCAACTCCACGTATTAATTCAACAAAAAAAGATGTTGAAAAAACTGGAGCTATAAAGCCAGAAATAGCAATTCCTATTATATTAGTCTTACCACTGACTAAGCTTTTTGCTATTCTATTAGGAAAATAGTTTAACTCATCTGCTGCTTTAAGTATTCTTTTCTTGGTTGCATCACTCACCCTGACCGTCGGTACGTTATTAACTACTTGAGATGCTGTGGCTATTGATACTTTTGCTTCTTTAGCTATATCTTTTAGAGTTATATTTCTTCTATTCATAATTGCAGATTAGTACATTATGCATAAACGTTTAGTCAAGGATTATAATACTGTATGATAAATCGTTTTGTCAAGTATAAAATAATTTGAAATTTATCTATGAAAATCCCTGTTAATAAATAATTACTAACGAGCTATGTCATAATAATAATATGAAAAACATAGTGCGCTGAGGGTTTCCTAAAAACTATTCTTAAAAGATATATTCAACCCTCCCAAATATTTTAATACACTATATACAGATACTAAAAGTTGTGCGGCCAGATTTATTTTTGGTGAAAGAGGAAGTGGCAAGACTGCTCTTACATTACGATTAAAAAGAATAGTAGAAAATGAAAATATTTTTGCTTCGCTGGTTGATGAATATCTGCTAATATAAGATTTGATAAATTTAAACCTGTAGTTATTACTTGGAAAAAGTCAGAAATTAATATTATTTTAAAACTAAGGATATTCTACTTTTCAATGGGTAAACTCGGAATTTTGTTGGAATATAATCACCATTAAATATCTAATGATTGATTTTGCTCACCTCCTTTAAATTAGTTCTTGAGAGATCTCTATTCTATTTTCCTCATCAATCTATTTATGCATTTGTGTAAATATTATATTATTAATCTATCATAAATGTGTATTTGTGTAAATATATATTTATAAATATTTTTATTTTTTTTACCTTCCCCTAACAAAATCCGGAAAAAATCCGTTTATATAGTAAAGGATAAAAATATAAGAAGGAGAATATTATGGCGAAGAAGATCGTACTGGGATTAATAATTGCAGCTGTCATCTCTCTGACATCTTTTGGAGCTATTTATGCCTACCAGAAAGAAAAACTCAATCTTGAAAAAATCAATGAAAAGGAGTATGGAATAAATTATTCCAGTAATGGTCATCAGGCAGGAGAATGCTCTGAATCAGTAAATGAAGATGGTGAGCTGGAATGTCCCAAAAACGAAGAGCGGATAAGGAATAATTTCAGGTACCGTGAAGAGGAATGTAAGGAAAACAGCCAGATGGAAGCCATCAGGCATGAACACCAGCACATGCATGAAAATGAGTACAATGAGGACTGTAACCAGGAATGTGAGAAAAACGAGAAAAATTTTCAAAACCTGAATGAAAACAGTAATAAGCAAAATAGAGAAGGCAGTAGCTGATGATAATAAAAATAAGATTAAAGATAATCGTGGATATACTATTATTCCTGTCAGGGCTGGTATGTATGGGAACCGGGCTGGCACTTTTAATACTTCCATCCGGACCAGGCACACAGGCAGTTCTTAAAGCTTCTTCATCAGTTTTTGACCTGTTTACGAGAAGCGGACTAAAACTATTTCATAACTGGAGCTCGATACTGATAATAGCATTTATATTATTCCACCTGATGCTTAATTGGAGGATGATAATCTGCTATTTTAAGAATGCATTCAAGCCGGTTAAATGTTAGGTTTTTAAAATGGGTCCAAAACTATATAATTAGTATTTATAATTTAATTTTGGACCCACCTGACAAATAAATGGATACTATTGCAGATTACTTAAAGAACTATAAGAAAAGTAAAGATACGAAGTGGTTTGAGGGGATATATAATATTATGATGCCTAAGATATACCGTTTCTATTATCTTAAAACTTTTAACAGAGAACTTTCTGAGGACCTTACCAGTGAAGTCTTTATCAGGGTTTATTCAAATATTGATAAGACTGATTTAAACGAAAGGTCATTTATGGCCTGGATCTATAAAATTGCGAACAATCTCCTTATAGATCATTTCAGGAAGAATAAGGATAAGGGTCTGCAAGTTGAGCTTGAGGATGATTCTATAAAGATGGGTGATGAGGATATATTAATGAAAAACAGCACCTTACTCCGAAAAGAACTGGGATTTTCAAATATCTCATTACTAAACGCGCTTAGTAAGTTGACCGGCCTGCAAAGAGATACTGTCTTACTTAAGTTTTTAGAAGACATGGACTATGATACCATAGCATCAATTTTCGGTAAGAGAGTATCAACAATAAGGGGAGTGATCTTCAGGGCGCTTACAAAATTAAAGGAAGAGACCCGGGGTATCGATGGATAAGAAAATTGAAAAAATAATATACAAATGCCTGATGCTTATGGAGAAGGGCTATAGCCTTGGTGACTGCATCAATAGATTTGAAGACTACCGGGATGAAATAAACGAATATTTTAAAACTATTAAAAAAATTAGGGGCCTTGAGGCGATCATACCAGAAAAAGATTACCGGAAGAACAGCCTGGCCCAGATAATTGGGGAGGCTAAAAGGCGCGGGGCAGTCTCTTCGGAAAAAGCTGACGCTGCAGCAGTAATTAAGCAGAGTACACCTGGAACCAAAAAAAGACTGCTCCTGAGGCCTGCTATGATCTTTTTGGTGTTTCTTGTGCTATCTGTCTTTTCTTTTTCAGGAACCCTCTTTGCATCTCAAGAGACTGTACCCGGACAGGTCCTTTATCCCCTTAAGAAATCTTTTGAAAGCTTTAAACTCATTGTCTATCCCGAAAACCAAAAAGACGATCTTTATTTTCAATTTTTAAATAACCGGATAGATGAAGCTGATATACTTCTTGAGTCAGATGGATCTGGCGCAGATGGCCTAATAGATGATCTAATCATTGAAATAGATATGGAATACAGAATGTGTAAGCAATATAATTGTTTTTCC
>CAZKVA010000097.1:0-6946 GCA_964556035.1 uncultured Actinomycetota bacterium | reverse complement strand
GAAGCAATTCTTTTTATTATAGCCATATGTAAATACCCTTATATTGTTTTTAGAATCTTTTCAAATACAGTATTTAAATTGTGATTAATCTGTGCCAGATCATCTCCCAGCTCTTTTACTTTGCCCTGGTTTACTTTCCTTGTAAGCTGATTTAGATTATTGCCGATCCGGTTAAGTTCCTCTAAAAATTCTTTTATCCCAGATACGGTTACTATTTCTTTTTTAAGGATACATTTTCTCACATACTCGCTTAAGCACAGATCAGCCTGTTTAGTAAGACTATAGACTTTTAAATATTCATCTGCCCTTAAACGGATATTTATCTGTTTATCCCTTTTTCTTTCCATATTTTGTCCCGTTTTTTTTAAAAAAGAGGGTTTGGGAGCTTGCTCCCAAGTATAAAAGGTCGACGTATGGCCCCTTGCAAAAGCAAGTGGCTATACAAAGACGCAGCTCGCCCCCTATCAATCCATTCACATTTCAGCTGCTATTTCTCTAAAAGAGGTGCTTTTTGTATGTACGCCTACCGGTGTTGATACAAATAGCGCCGATATCTTTATAGGAATCAGTTTGTAATCTATTTGCCTGCAAATTGGTTTCTAACTGATTGTCTTATGGTTAAGAAAATCTGCTAACTTCTTTATCTTCAAATTCTTCCCCCTCATTTGAAGTATCGCTATCATCACCCGCTTTATTTTTCTTTATATCGCCACATACTACAAAAGAAAGATCTACGCCGAGATTAAATACAGTAATTCTCGTATTTTTTCTTCTTGTGCCATCACTATCCTCCCAGTTTTGATTTTCTATCTTTCCAGATAAAATCACCCTGGTACCTTTTTTAATACTTTGAGAGATGTTTACCGCCAGTTCTTTCCATGCCACGCAATCAAAAAAATCAGCTACCCACTTTCCGCTTTTCTTATCCTTGTATTTTGTCACTGCAATAGAAAAGTTTGCTACATCAGTTCCCTGTGATGTAGCTGTAAGATCTACCTTTCCCGTGACATTACCGATTAGCATAATATGATTCATCTTCTTCCCTCCTTTTGACTTATTATTAAAACTAAAAATTTCTAAAGTGGTTCAAATTGAACCACTTTTTTTATGTCCAAAAAACCCTTAAAATATAGCTTCCAGCCTCTTTTTTAACTTCTTGAGTTCGGTTAAATTTTTATCCGATACTTTTAAATCTTTTTTTGCAACCAGTCCAAGAAGCATCTTAACTGCAATGGTAATAGCCGCATTATTTTCAATAAATAACCGGTCCGCCCCTGCCCTTTTGGCTGATTTTAAATTACTATTTGACAGCTTCTTTTCCGCTTCTTTTAATTTTTTTTGCTGAAGCTTATTTTCATCCTCTAAAATACCAACTTCGGCCTCTAATTTGTCTTTTGTTTTCTCCCATTCTTCTTTAAATTTTTTGGCCCTTTTAGTATCTACAAACTCTCCATTTTTTATAAGGGAAAGCATTACTTTTTGAGTTTGCGCGTCCATACTCGAAAATTGACCCACGGCAGACGCGCTAATTTTATTTCTGCCAAGGGCTTCCTTCAGCCCCGGAATAAGCTTATTTAACTTATTTAACCGCTCTACCTTTATACCGGAAATTCCCATATCAGAGGCAACATTATCCCTGATCCTTCCCTTGATTTTAATCCCCCTGCTTTTCTTATCTTTGTACAGGATCTCCAGTCTTTTAATAGCTTCTGCCTTTTCAAGATCAGATAACTGGCGGGTCTTGGCATTTGTATTTATAAGCTTTATTTCTGTATCAATATCATTATCTTTTAAATCTTCTTCCACCTTACATGGCATACTGGTCCTACCCAGTATCTTTAGCGCCATATATCTTCTCTCCCCCGATATTATCTCAAATCTACCGCCTTCAAGGGGTCTTACCAGAAGATTATGGCTCAGACCGTTTTCCTTTATATCCTCTGCCAGATCCTCTATATCATCTACCTTAAAAAAATTCCTGTCAGAGGGAACAATTTTTTCTACTTCAATATCTCTTACAACAAAGTCGGCGCTTCCGATATCTTCCATAGCTTTTAAATTATCATCTATTGAAAGCCCTACTTTATTAATATTATCAGCCATCTCCTTCCCCGCTCTTTTTTTTAAGTCAAATCTTGATGCCATCTATCTATCCTTTCTCTATTTCTTTTGCAATTTTTGTGTACTCTATAGTGCCCCTGCAACTCTTATCAAAATAAGATACGGGTTTTCTTGCGCTCTGCGCCTCTGAGATCCTTACATTTTGATGTATAACTGTAGTAAAGAAATTATCACCGAATATATCTTCTATGGATTTTTTTATGATCTTTGAAAAATTGGTCCTGCTGTCAACCCTTGTCAGAAGTACCTTTACATTTTTTATTGATGGGTTGATCTTTGCTTTTACCTCATAGATCTTTTTTGTAAGCAGGCTTATCCCGACAAGGGAAAATAGTCCTGCATCAATTGGAATAATAACTTCCCCTGTAGCAGCAAGTCCGTTTATGGTAAGTAGTCCCAGCGAAGGCGGGTAGTCTATCAGCATATAATCATAGTCAGGATTGCTTCCCTTTATAAGGTCCTTTAAGATCGACTCCCGGCATGTGACACTTGCTATCTCAAGCTCTGCATTAGCCAGCTTTATATTTGATGGCACTATATCTACATTTTTAAACTGTGTTTTTAACACTGCTTCCCTTAAAGAAGCGCCGGCTGTCAGACACTCGTAAATGGTACTGGGAAGTTTTTCCCCGTCTACGGCGAGCCCCGCTGTAGTATTTGCCTGGGGGTCAATATCTACTATTAGAACCGAGCGACCCATCTGGCCCAGTATTGCCCCTATATTAATGGTACTGGTAGACTTTGCCACTCCGCCCTTTTGATTTGTAAATGATATTATTCTCATAAATCTCTCCCTGCTTTTTTACTTTTAGTTAATAATTTATTTAATTTTTATTAGCGGTACCCTCTACTGCAAATAATTCATAGGATCTACCCTCTCCCCATTTATCCTTATTTCATAATGAAGATGCGGACCAGTGCTTTTACCCGTAGAGCCAACAAGGCCTATCACATCACCCTTACTTATTATCTGACCGTACTTTATGAGGATCTTTTCAAGATGACCGTAAAGGGTTGTAATGCCAGATCCATGGTGGATCATAATAGTATTTCCGTATCCGCCCTGCCATCCGGTAAATATTACTTTCCCGCTTCCTGCTGCATAGACATTTGCCCCAATAAAAGTTCCGATATCAAGACCCTTATGGATATGCCCGCCGGATCTCAGCTCCCCAAAATAGCCCGTTACCCGCCCGTTCGCGGGCCATATCGAAGGGATATAATCCTCTTCCATGCCTTCCGGGACCAGGACCACAAAAGAGACGTCCGGTCCCGGATACATTTCAGGATACATTTTTGCGAGCATACTGCTAAGGCCTTTATACCAGCCAGCCTCACCCCTGGTAAAACTGCTTACAATCTCCTCACTAGATAGCCTGTAGCAGTCAATAACATACTGGTCGGTTTTGTCCAGCTCCTTTAGATACTCCACTACTTTTGGAATTGTCATCTCTATATTACTGCCATATGAAAAATACTCACTCTCAAGCATCTTACTGATCTGGCTATATCCTCTGCTGCTTCCGGACCCGGTCAGTTTAAATATTTTTTCCACCGCCATTTCTATTTCTACCTCATCTGAAAATACCGAAAATTCTCTTACTACATTCTCTTCAATATCTACTTCTGCTCTTTTTTTTGTTACTTCTTCTACTTCATAGGCGCACCAGTCTATTACAAGAAAATCAAAAACAGATTCATTTGGAACGGCTCTTTTTATATCATTAAAATAGCGGATGGTGTCATAAGAGAGAAGTACGGCCAGGTTTATCCCGTTATCACGGGCTGCCTCTGCGTAGCTGTCAAGAATATTACTGTCAATATGGGGAAGCAGGATGCTTGTCACAATAACATATATAAAATATGGAAAAAGAAGTACCGCTAACAGGGACGGAAGCAGTACCTTCCAGTTATCTTTTATAAACCCACCAGCTTTTACCACTATGCTTATAATTGTAATGGGTTCAGCCATAAATAGTTTCCCTGTCCTTATTAAGTTTTAAATATCTCTTTGTACTGATCGGGATCTACAATAGAAAGCTCATCTTTTGACGCTATTATCTGCACCACCACTCTCTGGGAACCGGCAATAAGTATTCCCTTTCCTCTGGCTCCCTTTTTTAAGCTCGTGCTTCCCCGCAGTATCTTCAACTCAGGTTCACTAAAATTATAGAGTTTTTTTACTACCGGTATATCGGTCTCCCCCAGTCGGAAAAAGAGCTTAAAGTACGAGTTATCCAAAATAGCCTGCCCATATCTTTCTATTGAAAGAAAATCAGGAAGATTTTGTGTTGCAGTGACAAAACTTATGCCGTATTTTCTGCCTCTTTTAATACAGGTCGATAAGAATTTAAGCGTCTGGGGATTGTCCGGATCTGCAAACTGATGGGCCTCATCCACATAGAGCCTTTTTGTCTTGCTCCTATCATATTTACAAAACTGCCAGGTATCTTTTAGCAGTATGTCATAGGTCGGCTTTTTTACTGCTTCTGGAAGTGCTGATATATCAAGTACCGTATGAAAACTATAGTCCCAGTTAGTCTGCCCATTAAACATAGCTGAATAGGCGCCTTCAATATATGGATTAAGGCAGGCAAGCATATTTTGCCGCCCTTCCTGTGATTTACTCGATGTCTTACTGCTACTAATCTTTTTTGACATGACCATAGAAAGACTGTCCAGTGTGGGATATTTTTCCGGAAGCTTTGTACTTTCAAATGTAATACCACATGTTTTATAGACCTCCCTTATATCTTCTTCCAGTAAAGCTTCTTCAAAGGGGCTCATGGCCGGTATTATCCATTTAAAAAAGATGACAGTGTCCATAATCTTGGTTGCAAGATATGCTCCTACGTCACTTCTGTCCACCTCGTCATCTCTATCGATAATCGCATTTCTTATATGAAATGGATTAAGTACCACCCCGCCTGCGGGAGAGAATTTATACCTTTTGGCCCATGGAAAGAAAAACTCCCCTTCCAGGTCAAACATGATTATATAGTCCCGGTAAGGAACATGCCTTATGGCATCGACTTTTATCCTGAATGATTTTCCGGATCCGGAATCTGCAATAATGCACTCATGGGGATTATTATATATTTTGCCATAGGTATTTAAGATTATAAGGCCATTTGATATTACATTTTCTCCAATTAAAATACCCTCTGGCTCCATAAGCTCGCTGCTGTCATATACTATAAGGGAAGCGATATCAGAGGTGGTCAGGTTCCATACATAATCTTTTGTGATCTTATTTTCAGAAAGTATTGGAAGGGTCACAATATATGGCATAAATCCTTTATATTTTATCTCACAGGACTGGCAATAGGTACTGGAGATCTTGGAGCGTAATAGATTCGCAAGAGTATTTAGCTCTTCTTTGGTTGTAGCAGAGATCCCTATAGTTATATTTGTATCATACAGGCTTATATTATCACTTCCAAGCTGGGCTATCATATCTTTTGCGCTGGCCGTCTCGGACCGGTATTTCTGCATTTTAGCTTCATCTTTTGATGAGCTAAGAGCTTTTGCACCAAGTTCATTTACCGCTCTTGAAAGCTCCTTTAAGATTGTATTTTTATTCTTTGGAGTAAGTGTTATTGCTACAGAGATATCTCCCTTTATATTAAATACCTTTCTTAACCAGCGGTAGGACTCGACTGCCTTTGGAAATTTATTTATCGAAAAAAATCTGTAGAGCCGATCTCCTATTTCAATATGGCGACCGTCCTTAAATACTCTGGCGCTTTCAGGAAGAAGGTCCGCGTAATCCCAGTCTCTCCTGTAGACTTCAATTTCTGATACCCTTGGGTTCATGCGCCTGTACAAAAGCTCCTTTATATCATGCTCATAGAGCCTTTCAGCATATATGCCTGCTGACTCAAGCTCGCTTTTATATGAGGCGTAAGAGTCAGATAAAAGCTCTTCGGCCGCCTTGGAACTGTTTTCTGCTATCTCAAGTACTGTATAAAAATTTAAGACATTTCTGCTTTTTCCGGCCATGGACCGTATATGTTTTCTTTGCTTTTCAAGTAGCATTACCTTTGTTTCGCTCTTAAGCTCGCTCTTTCTTCTTTCCATATTGGCAAGATTGGTCTCTATATCAATACACTCAGATTGTATATATATCCCAATACGGCCATCAAAGGAATTTAGCGCCCCCGCAATAGCCTCACTTACAAAATAGAGATCTGAATCAGATATCAGTTCTCCATTTATAGGGGTGACTTTAAATACTATTTTAAACTTGCCGTCACCGGTCTCTATTAGATCTGTGATACTTATTATATTTAGATCAAAGTCGGGACCGTTATTTTTGCTTTTTATTCCAAGAAAATCTTTTATAGATCGGACCTTTAACATTTATCCTTTCAAATACACTGTCGCCTTTTATTTGATATTTAATTATATTTATAAGCTGGGCCAGTCCGGTCTCTTTCTGGCCAAATTCACTGAATAGTCCAACTACTATTCCTATGAGCACAATTGCTATAAAAAGGGAAGTTTTTGAAAACCATATAACTGTAAAGAAAATAACAGTCCCGGCCAGAGGAAGGACCATAAGCAAACTTTTAAGTGGCATCTGGCCGACCATGATCCGCCCCTCAACATGCCTTGGAAGTTTTCTTTTCTTTTGACTATTTATATTATCCATTTTGTTTTACCTATTTTTTAACTACTGAAACGGCCATCCTCCCAATACCGCCGACAACAGGCATTACCTTACCTCCGGTACCTGATGAGTAAATGTATTTGCGAAGTACCTGGGGACCTTTCAGTACCACTGCCATCACGCCAAAACTTAAGGGAAACATCATTATCCCGG
>CAZKVA010000096.1:0-7063 GCA_964556035.1 uncultured Actinomycetota bacterium | reverse complement strand
TATCTCCGTTTTTAAATAATAAATCCAATTCGTTTTTGATTTTATCTTTCATTTCTGGAGTATAATCTATCTGCGTTGGTAGGATATCCTGGCTGATCCTATTAATTGCATTTAGTACTTTTCTCTTTTTTGTATTTCCATCCATTATGTATATGCCCACCAAAAAAAATTAACTTTTTCTGATATTACCTTTATGCTAGACACTTACTACTTCTATGCCAGCAAATTTACAGAATGTAGTCAGCTCCTTCTCATAGTCTCCGAAAATCAAACTGGCATGGTGGGTAAAACCTTCCTCAATAATAGTCCTGTACAGGGTTTTTAAATTTGAGACTTTAATCCACTTCCAGCACCCTCTCAGACTCCTGCTGTCAGGAATTGCATCACCTTTGGTTATTAGCATTTTGAACTTTCCATCATATTCTACTAATCTTGAGATAGTAACTTTGCCCTCTTTTAACTGAAATTCAGCAGTTCCAAAACTTTTATCATACCCCAGCTGCTCTCCAAGGATAGAATGGGAATTTACCAGAGGCTTGCATGAAGCGCATTTTAAGCTTATAGGAGCATTACCGCAGTGCCATGCCAGTAAAGTATCTTCATTGTCCTGATTTTGTATTGTCCAATCAATAAAATGAGGAACTGTTTCTTTAAGTGATAACAAATATTGGGCAATCATAGTAAGTACTCCGTGCATATCTGCTTCACATGCACACATTATCCCTCTATCTGTCAGCCTTCCCATGCTCATACAGGGAGAAATTCCGATTTCTTCCTGTATGGAAGTCCAGCACTGGATCCCATAGCCGGACAAGCCCTCTTTCCGGGCATAATCTGATAAAACTAATTCTAATTTTACTATTTTGGAAAGGATATCATCACTTACAAGATGACAATCGTATGATTTTTTTACTTCATTTACTGCCCCAGTAACCCTGCTGTCAGTCTCCATACTGTTTATATCTGAATATAGCTTTAGAAGATTTACAGACACTATTCTCTGCCTGAACTTTTCAATAAGGTTTACCTCATTTATAGCACATGTCTCAAAAGGAGCTGGCCTTGGTCCAACAATTCCTACTCTGGCCCCCATAAAGCCATCATAAGCCATTGATACCCTGATAAATCTTTTAACATCCAAAATAAAGTCTTTTTCTTCAGGAAAATAAATGCCGCCAAAGTCAAATTTAATTTTTCTTCGAGTGAGCCCTGATGCCGTTGAAATCGTTCCGCAGAATGAATCAGATTTTCTATTTCCATCTGATGTAAAAGGGCCTTCCCTGGTTCCAAAAATTAAAATAGGGATTTTATCAAAAGCTTCTGCAATCGTAATATTGGGAAGTTCTTCACCAAAAGTCATGGTTCCGATAATAAGACCCTGTATATTATTTTTTTTAAAAAGTTTGACTGTTTTTTGGGCATCTTCTTCATTTGTAACAAGTCCGCCATCAGTAAGATTTTCATCAGGGTACACAAACTCTGCTTCTGCTGCATTTTCCTTGATTGATTTTATAGTACGCTTTCTCATTTCTACGGCCCAATCCCTGTTAAAAGGTACTCTGTGAGATGGTACAAATCCTATCTTTATCATCTTTTTGCCTCTTCCTTAATGTAGCTGGTAAAATATATTTTTTAAAATAAAATTGTTTTAAATGTCAATTGGATATCTCCCGTATTTTTCTGCAGCATTCCAAAAAGCAAAAAAATTCTCCAAAGATGTATCTATCTGCACATGATGGGTCGGACTGATTACAAAACCTCCACCAGGCGCAAGTCTCTTAATTCTCTCTTTTACTTCATCTTCTACTTGCTCAGGAGTTCCAAAAGGTAAAGTTTTTTGAATATCCACCGTGCCCCATAATGATAAATTTTTACCATACCTTTTTTTTAGAAGATAAGGATCCATGCTCTGGGGTTGGATTGGATTTAGCATATCTAATCCTATCTCAATAAGCTCATCAATTATAGGATATATATTGCCGTCTGAATGATAGGCGATCTTAAGATCAGGGTTTATGGATTTTAATTCAGAAAATAGTCTGGCCATCCGCGGCTTAAAATATTTCCTCCATAATTTTGGAGAGATAAGCATTCCGTTTTGTCCACCCATATCATCGCCGGTCCAGATAATATCAACACCCAGCTCAGCAAGCCTTCTGCCTGCATATAAATGATAATTAAAGCCTATGTCAAGAATCCTATTAGCGAGGTCTTCATTAGTAAAAAAATCCATCATTAACTTATCCATGCCCCTTAAAGCAATTGCAGTTTCAGATATTGTACAGACGATCACGCCCATGACCGCATATTCTTTTCCATATTCTTCTATTAGCTTTTTTGATGGTTTATAGCGTGATTCATCTGTAGGATCAGGGGGAACATAGCTATCAATAGCGTTATCATCCTCCAGGGGATGTTTCGCTACCTCTGTATAGTGACCAATTCTATTGTTGGCTCCATATTCAACAATTCTCCAGCCAATACCCCATTCACATGTATAATCTTCTTTAAGACTTTGATAATAAGAGTTTGCAAACCCCTGGGCGGTTAATAGAATGTCATTTCCAAGTTTTAACTCTAAGCCATGTTCTGCACCACCATGAGGGTTGAATAAATTATCCTCTATTCCAAAATGCTTTCGTAATTTATTTGCAAATTCAGGCGTAAAACTTGCTAGCCGGGGTATTCTATCAGGTTCTTTATGGTCTAATGCTGTTAATATTCTTTCTTTTGAATTCATTTCTTTCCTTTGGATCTATAATGATTCCTATTTATCCTTTTCTCCTATTATCTACTTAATATTTTCTATATTCTTTAAAAGCCTCAAACATAGCCAAAATATTTTCGGGCGGGACATCGCCCTGAATATTGTGAACAGCACTAAATACAAATCCTCCCCCTGCAGCAAGATCATCTATTCTTTTTTTAACTTCCTCACGGACATCATCAGGTTTCCCAAAAGGAAGAATATGCTGAGTGTCACATCCGCCTCCCCAGAAAACTATATCATCACCAAATTCTCTTTTAAGTTCCCCCGTATTCATATCTTTTGCTGATATTTGAACCGGGTTTAATATGTCAACACCTATGTCAATAAAATCAGGTATAAAATTTTTTGTCGCTCCGCAGCTGTGGTAAAAAATCTTTGCATCTGTTTTTTCTTTTATAGCACTTAATAATTTTTTGTCTTTTGGCTTTATTAATCTTCTATATGTTTCAGGAGATATCAAAGAACCAGTTTGAGTAGCAATATCATTCCAGTAAATAAATACTTGAATATATTTTCCGACTTCATCAAGGTACCTTGTGCAATTCTCTATATATAAATCTGTAATCTTTTCCATTACTGCATTTGCAAACTTCTCATTTGCTGCAATGCTGGTAAGAAAACGCTCCAGCCCCATTATTCTCGCAGGTTGTTCAAATATTCCCCCGCCAAAAATCGCAGTCCCCGTAATTGCATATTCCGTGTTATTATAAAGATATTCTGCTTTCTCTCTGACCTTTACTATGGACTCAAGGTTATCAAGTTCTGGCCATTTATAGTTTTTGAGGTCTTCCAGATCAATACTGTTAATCGGAAATTCTGCCCAATCAAAATAATGGCCATTATTTTTAGGCATTTGTAATTTTGAGCCCCATCTATCATAAAAGTAATAGTACTTTTCATCACTAAATATTTCTTGATCATCTGAATTGACATAATTGGTTTGAGCCATGCGGACATCCACGTCAAGCTTTTTTAGCAGAGTTTCGTCAAGATAAGGCAGCTGCTGGACATAGTCAAATATTTTTATGTCTTCAATTTTTATACCAAGAAATTTTTTTAAATTAGCGTATGCATCTTTATGTATAGAAGTAACAATCGTGCCGCCTAAATCAAATGGGATGCGGTCAGGCTCTTTATGGTTTAAAGCAATAATAAGCCGCTCTCTGGAATTCATAAAATAATTCACCTCTTTTAGAGTTCATATTCACAAAAATATTGATTCATATAATATTAAGTAATATTAAGAAATTTAAATCACGCGATTAGAGCAATCTTTAAAGTTATTTATCTAAATAAGTCTTTTTATAAGTTTGGTAAACTTGTTTTATAAATTTACAAATATCTGATTTTTTACCGTATTATTTTTTTATAAAACCAAATAGCTTTTTGCGAAAATTTATTTTCTTGCCCATTAATGCATAAATTGTGAGAGCTGCAACTATAACTACGCCAAAAATGAATTTTGTCCAAAATCCAGAAATCCCGCTTGAAACAATTCCGGCCTCCAAGGATCCCATAATAATAGAACCAATAAAAGTTCCAAATATGGTTCCAACTCCGCCAAAAACAGAAGTTCCGCCAATAAAGACAGCAGCTAATGATTTCATAAGATATCCTTCCCCTGTTGATGGCCAGAAGTACAGCACTTCCAGGGTAGCAAGAATACCAGCAAATGCAGCAAAAAAACCCATCTGCATAAAAGCAATGGTCCTGACTTTTTCAACATTCACACCCATCATTCTAGAGCTAACTACATTATCGCCAACGCAAAGCAGATGTGTGCCAAACCTGTGCCAGTTTAAAATTACCGCAAAAACTATTGCAATTACAATAGCCCATACTGCCTGAGCAGGAACAACATCCCCTATTCTTCCAACAAGAATTTTGTATAAAACTGACCCCTGGGTATCAACAAGGCTCAGTCCCATACCTCCACAAGCTATCATAACCAGACCCCGCCATAGATACTGCATTCCTATTGTAACTATCAATGATGGGATCCCGATCCTGACTATAAATATGCTGTTTATAAATCCTACTAACAACCCCGTTGTTAGACTGCAGATCAGTGCAAGATAAATATTGCCGGATTGGGTAAACACTGCCGAAAACACCCAGGCACAAAAACCCATCACGGAAGGAAAGGAAAGATCTATATCACCCAATATAATAATCGGCGTCAAAGCTATAGATAAAATAGCTGCAAAGGGGATGATCGACATGAAGGCATAATAAATATTATAGCTTAAAAAAGTCCTGGGATTTGCAATAGTAAATGCTAAAAAGACAAGGATCAATACACAAAATATGCTTATTTGCAATTTAGATTCACTTATTTTCAATTTAATTTTACTTAACATCTGTTCCTTTCATATCACAATTACATCTTTCATCTAATTAGCATAGTTTGGCTAATTTATTTATGTATTTGCATATGAGTCAATTAATTTTCCATGTTTGGCCACATATTCCAGATTTTCGATGAGTTTATCCATCATTATGTCTTTTTTCCAAATTGTACCAATTACTTTTCCACGATCCAGGATTATAAATTTGTCTGCTACTGCATAAACATGATATATGCTGTGAGTAATAAAAATGCTGGACTTCCCATGTTCTTTTATTCCCTTGCAAAAATTTATTACTTTATTGGTTTCTGAAAGTGAAAGGTTGTTTGTCGGCTCATCTAAAATAATTAACTCTGCATCAAAATAAAGTGCTCTTGCTATTGCTATTCCCTGTTTCTCTCCTCCAGACAGGCCGCCAACACTTAAGTCGGCTGTCAACCCTTTTTGGGTAAAACCAATCATTTTTTTTAACATCTCAATAGTATCTTTTTTTGATTCAGCAATTTTAAGAAAACCAGTACGCCCATATACCTTTTCCCTGCCTAAAAACAGATTCTTCCATATACTTTGTTTTTCAGCTAATGCCCTGTCCTGATAAACAGTTTCAATACCGATATTTCGTGATTTTTCAACATTATGCTTTACTAGCTCTTTGCCTTTCCAAAATATCTTTCCCTCATCCTGCCTTGCGACACCTGTCAATATCTTTATAAGTGTAGACTTACCGGCCCCGTTATCACCTATCAACCCGACTATTTCATTATTTCCAACTTCAAAATCAACTCCATCTAACGCAGTAACTCCCCCAAAAGATTTACGGATATTTTCCATTTTTACTAAAGACGGAGCTACTCCCGAAGTTGGAGAAATTACTGCGTTATTTTTCATATTTTACCTGATCCCTTCCGCTGCTAAACCTTCTAAAGCTTCAACATTGTTTTCAGTTACAAATCCGCTGCCTGTATCAATATGAAGTCCCGAGAACAAATATTCCTTTGTTAAGCAAACCTGAAGAATCGGCAAATATCCCTGCAGCCATGGCTGCTGGTCCAATATTAATCCCAGATATCCAGACTTGATAGCATCCACGGAAGCTGCTGAAAGGTCAAACCCTGCAAATTTTATATCGCCTGGATCAAGATTCGACGCTTTAGCATATGTGGCTACTGTTGCTGTAAGCCCGCCATGGTCTGTTATAATTAACTTCACATCCGGATTTGCGGCTATATAGCCTGTTAGCACTGGCGTACCAAGGCTTGCATCAGCATTAACCTCATCGGTAATTTCCAGATAGTCTACTGTTAGCCCTGCTTCTTCCAAACCATCTATACAGCCTTTTCCCCTTAGACCACGTAATTCTTGGGACAATAGCCCCCAAACCAGTGCTCTATCTCCAGCTTTTAGGTCCCACATTACAATTGATTGTTTTGCCAATGCCAAACCAGAAGTGTATAGTCCCTGTCCGGCATATCCAAAACCATTAGCAACATATTTTGTTTCAATATTTGGCAGATCTGTATTTTGGCTTGTTACTATGATACCCTTTGACTCTGCTTCATCCACAAGCGGAAAAAATGCGTCTTCACCAGGATGTCCCATTATACATATACCGTCAGGCTCAGCTGCAATAGCTTCTTTAAACTGTGAAATCATCTTTTCAGGATTCCAATCTGACCATAGATAAGTTACATCAGGCCCCAGATCATTTTGAGCAGCTAATGCTCCTTTGTATACCACACTGGCAAATGGACATCCTTCCGGGCCTCCTGGGAAGAAATAGATGCTGATCCCTGAAAAATGTTTTTCCATTTCTGCAACTTTTTCTGTCTCTACAACCTCGGGGGTTGTTTTACAGCCCGGTACCACAATCATAGCAATGATAAACATTGCAACCAGCCCGAGAATCATACTTAGTTTTACCTTACTCATCATGTCCTCCTTTTTG
>CAZKVA010000095.1:0-7161 GCA_964556035.1 uncultured Actinomycetota bacterium | reverse complement strand
CGCTTCAATCCTTCTTCTGTATCTGTCACCGGGCCATGATTTTCAACCAGAATCCTCACTCCGTAATCGGCGGCCATCTTAACAGGTTCATAGAGCTTTTCTGCGATTACAAATGTCCTCTGCTCAAAAGTCAATTTATCAGCCCATTCGGTATGTGGCTCATTCTCTGTAGTGATTACATCTTTAACTCCAATAGCTGCAGCCATTCTTACAGCTTTCATAATCTCTGCAGTGCTATATCTACTTGGTTTTGTTGGATCCAGGAGGTTAGCATGTGCGCATACAGTTGCTATCTTCATGCCATATTTGTCAAAAAGTCTTTTCACATCAAATGGGTTATCGTCAAGACTTACTGTCGGGGAGAAACCGGCAGTACCAAGCATACTGCCTCCTGCATTAGTATCAGTAATATCTGCCCAGATAAATCCCATACTTTTTGCAATCTTTAACTGCTCTTCCACACTGGCAAAAGGTTTTATTAATAAAAATACACCAATATTCATATCTTTGCCTTTCGTTTTTTTAAAGTAGGCATACCTTCAGATATGCCTACTTTTTATTCTTGCCACCTTATATATAGGTGGACTAAACCCTTATCCCTTCTTACCAGAAATACTGGTTTTTATTTGTCCTGTACTGGATTAGAGATTGGAAATTAAAATCCAGCCTGATCTGTCCATAAAGGATCATCGATATCAGTTGCAAAGTCTCCAGCTGCTCTTCCGGCCATGTATGCATCAACATCTGAGAAAGGAACAAGAACTACATCATTGATATTATCAACATTGTAAGGTGTCAGATAAGGATGGACATATTTTCTATACTCTTCGCCTTTAAAGAATGCTTTAACTTGCTGGTATAAGGTTTCACCTTCAAGAGACGCTGCCTGGTTAACGTCCTGTTTTAATACATTGTCTGCTACCCACTGCCAGGAGATCTCCCTGCCGTTGCATGAGCAAAGCAGGTAATCTGAAGGATTAAGGCCTGCATCTTCCATTGCCATTAAAACACCTTCCATCATAGGATCGTTCTGGGCATACACACAATCAAAACCATCAGGTCCAAGGGAGGTGATAAAGTCAGTCATAGCTTTCTGTGCAGGGTCTGAGAACCATCCACCTGAAGCCCATGCTACAACTTCAGCTTCCTCTGTTCCATCAAGATCTGCTTCCATCTTTTGTTCAGCAACTTCTTGTGCAGTGTTTCCCAGGCTTATTCCAGCTTCTTCATACGCTTGCAGGAAACCAAGTGTCTGTGAACTTGCGCTTCCCTGTCCCAGGACTCCTTCTATCATGATGATTTTTCTAGCTCCTCTTTGAACCATGTCTTCACCTGAATACTTGCCGGCTGTTAAAAAATTGTAACAGCATGAACCTGCAGCATCCTTGGCATTAGGTTCCTGTGCAAAACTATGTGCAGCTCCAAAGTAAGGAATATCTGCATCCACAGTTTTCACTAAACATTCAGATGTTGTATCAGGGTTATTCTCTATTACTATAATAGCATCATACCCAGAAACTACAAAGTCCTCAACTGCCTGTAGCTGCTCTGCAGCCGTGTTCTGACCAACTTTGTAATTTACCGTCCAGTCGCATTCAGGATCCACTGCTGCACAGGCTTCGAATGTATCTACCATTACCTGGTAATATGAGTCTGCGGCATCAGCGTAGAAGCCAATATCTAAAGTCAGTACTTCAGCAGCGTCTACAGCCTCTTCAGCAGCGTCTGTAACCTCTTCAGCAGCGTCTGTAACCTCTTCAGCAGCGTCTGTAACCTCTTCAGCAGCGTCTGTAACTGCTTCCTCTACTTTACAACTACTAGCAGCTACTAGTGCTAATGCTAATACTGCCATCAATATCACCATTTTATATAACCATTTCCTCATTTTTTTTCCTCCTTATTTTTGGATTATAAAGGATAGGTTTGCAATTATAAATAAACTGAGAACGGTCAAATACCGTTTCAGGAATTTTTTATAGATATCTACTTGATTTGTCTTATTCGTATAGACCTTGCCTGTCTTTCCTGTACGGCTGCACCGGCAGCAACTGCTGCTATGATAATGACACCCTTTGCAACAAACTGCCATTCGCTCTGGAGCCGTAAAATGTTCATAGCATTTGCAATGGAACCCAATAATATTGCTCCTATAAAAGTCCCCCATATATTACCCTTACCGCCTGACAGCGCAACACCACCAACTACAGTTGCTGCTATAACGTCAATCTCAAGATTCTGGCCAACCGAAATGATTGCCGTATTTACACGGGCCAGCAGCATGATTGCTGCAATGCCGACTATTAATCCGTTTAAAGCATAAGTGGACAGTATAATATTTTTCACATCAATACCTGCCAGGTAAGCAGCATTGCGGTTTGCGCCTACAGCATAGACTCTCCTGCCATACTTTGTGTATTTCATCAGCCACCATATTATTATTGTAATGGCAAAGAAAATAATTAGATAAATGGGCAAAGTCAATGATAAGCCTGTTACAGGATCTTTTGTACCTGCAATCAGGTTATCTTTTAATACTGAAAATTTTCTCTCTGTACTGATCTCCTGCGAATTGCATATCAAAAGGGCTATACCTCGGAAAGCAATCATACCACCCAGCGTAATAATAAAAGGTTCAACATTAAAACGCGATATAATAAATCCCATTATTACCTCTAAAAGAATTGCAAGGATTATTACAGTTATTATTGCAATCCACATGGGAAAATTCAAATCTATAATGGTCTTTGCCAGGTAAATTGCCACCAGAGATGTCAGCATGCCAACAGATAAATCTATGCCTCCCCCTATCATTATAACTGTCATACCCATTGCCATCATGCCTACTGCCGCTACCTGCATTAAAATATTCATCAGGTTGACAGGGGAAATAAAAGATGGATATTCAATCTCTCCTGAAACTGCACCAATAATCAGCTGAGCCGTTACTATAGCAATAAAGAAAAACACCAGCATCATAATAACTGTTGAATTCTCGCCTCGCCCAAATAATGCAAATTTTTTTCTCTCCTGACCTATAGGCAACTGCTTCATATTTTCTTACCTCCTATTGATAATTCAAGAATATTTTCTTCGTGAACTTCGTCCCTTGATAGCTGACCAACGATTTTACCTGTTTTCATAACCATGACCCGGTCACTCATCGATACGATTTCCGGCATGTCGGATGATGCCATTATAATTGCCTTGCCTTCTTTAAGAAGATCCATCATTATCTGGTAAATCTCCTGCTTGGCCCCTACATCGATACCCCGTGTCGGTTCATCAAAAATAAATATCTCGCCATTCGTATTAAACCATTTTGCCAGGACAACCTTCTGCTGATTACCTCCGGACAAATTCATTACCATCATCCTGGAGTCAGTAGCTTTTATCCCCAGCTCTTCAATAAATTTATTCCCGATTAAGATTTCCCTTTTAGGATCGGAGACAAACTTTTTTGTGTTTACCATATTTGCAATAATTGTGTTAAGTGCAATAGTATGAATTAAGAACAGCCCTGTGTCCTGTCTATCTTCCGTAATATAACACATCCTGTTTTTGATGGCGCTGCCGGGATTTTTAAAGTTAACCTCTTTCCCTAAAATAGATATCTTGCCACCTGTTTTTTTCGCACCGCCAAAAAGCAGGGTCATCAGCTCCGATCGCCCTGATCCTACCATTCCCGCGAAGCCGACAATCTCACCGCGCCTGGCCTCAAAAGATATATTGTGTACGCCATTGCCCGAAAGGTTTTGTACTTTTAGTATAGTTTCACCAGGAGTATAATAATCCCGGTGATAAAATGCCGAAGCATCCCGCCCGACCATGTAGCGTATGACCTGCTCTTCATCTATATCTTTCATATTGCTTGTTGCTATATGCAGCCCATCCCGCAGTACTGTTATCCTGTCAGCTATTTTATACATTTCATCCAAATGATGTGAAATATAAATAATGCCGATTCCTGCTTTCTTAATCTTATTGATGATGTCCAGTAAATTATCAATTTCATTTACAGAAAAGGATGAAGTAGGCTCATCCATTATAATTACTTTACGCTCCAGTACCAGGGCCTTTGCAATTTCTACAATCTTCTGCTCCCCGGATGATAATTCATTAACAAGCATATCAGGCTTTAAATCACTTTGAAGATACTTTAATACTTCTCCGGTTTTCTCTTTCATTTCCATTTTACGCATCATTCCGTTCTTTGTGATTTCCATCCCCACGAAAATGTTTTCGGTAATACTTAGATGTGGAAATACAGTATGCTCCTGGTAAATAGTCTGGATCCCGAGCCTCATAGCCACAGAAGGATGGCTGAGCGTAACCAGTCTTCCTTCAAATATGATGCTTCCACCGTAATCAGGTTGATAGGCGCCGGATATTATTTTAATAAGTGTTGATTTTCCTGCGCCGTTTTCACCGCATATGCAGTGAACCTCACCTTTTCGTAAATCAAAAGACACATTATTCAGGGCCTTTACCCCGGGAAAGCTTTTGGAAATATTATTTAAGCTAAGAATTATTTCATCAGACATAATCCTTTGACCCTTCTCTATTTATTATTTTAAATGATTAAAAATATATAAATTTTTTCCAAATGTTTAAATAATATTTCTTAGCATTCTACACTTCCAGGGCATTTGCCCGGAAATATAGATCAATTATCTTTTAAGCAATTTCTCCTGTAGAATTTCTAATTATTAATTTATTCTTTAAAAGAATATTATTTTTTATATCTAATTTTTTTTGTAATTTATTTATAAGCAACTCGATTGCTATTTTTCCCATTTTCAGCCTGGGCTGTCTGACTGTAGTTAAAGGAGGATTGACTAATGCTGCCATTAAAATGTCATCAAAACCAACAATTGATAGATCTTTTGGAATTTTTATATTCATTTCCTGTGCACGTTGGATCAATCCCAGAGCCATCAGATCATTTGATGCAAAAATTGCTGTCGGCACTGGCTGGCTGCTAAAAAAATTATCAAAAGCGTCTCTGCCGCTCTTAAAGCTCCAGTCACCTTCTATGATCAATTTATTTTGAGAAGTCATATCATATTTTTTTAAAGTCTTAACATATCCTTTCTCTCTTTCCAAACTGGCAGGAATATCCCTTGACCCGGATAAAAATCCTATCTGTTTGTGACCAAGACCGATCAAATGCTCCATAGCAAGTACAGCTCCCGTAAAATTATCTATATTTATTTGTGCAATATCTTTGCATTCAATAGGTCTATCCACTAAAACCATTGGAATCTTATCATTTATTTTGATGATAGATTCATCATCCATACGTGGAGCAACAAGAATAATACCATCTGACATTCTGTTAATGGCTGCCTCGCTATATTCCTTTTCTATTTCTTTTCTTCCTTCGGTATCCCCGAGTAAAATAATATATTTATTCCTTCTTGCTATATCTTCGGCTTCTTTTACCATTTCTGGAAAAAATGGGTTGGCTATATCAGGTAGGACTATCGTAATAAAACGGCTCTCTTTTGTAACCAGGCTTCTTGCCAATATATTGGGTTTATAGTCTAATTCTTTAATGGCCTCTAAGACTTTTTTTTTGGTTTCTACTGATGTAAAACCTTTATTATTAATAACTCTTGAAACTGTCATCATGGAAACTCCAGCTTTTTTTGCAACATCTTTAATTGTGGATTTCATTTTAATTGACTATTTTTAAAAATTTTTATTTATATGAATGTTAGCGCTAACATATCATTTATTTTTATCCTTGTCAATAGACAAATTTTTAGAAATAGCCATGATCTATTTCAATAATATAATAGTACTTAAGGGTTTTTATTAATAATCATCATAAAATCAGGAGGGTCAACAATGATAAAATTAGTAATGCATACCAACAATCTCAGGACTTTAAGCAGTTCGTTTGAAGCTGGTGTAGAGCTGGGAGCCAGGAACAAACTGGAGCATATCGAATTTGGGGTGATCTACGGTATTTATTTTGTCCAGACTCTGGGTTATGAACCATCTGTTTCTTTGTGGGATAATCCCATACAGATCAGGAAGTTTACTGAAAGCAAGGGAATGCCTGTTTCTCAAATAGACTCGGCTTCCCCGATGATGGGCAATATGGGAACCATGAGAGGCGTTTTCTATACCCAGCAGGCAATAAGGTTTGCAAGCGACCTGGGTGCAAAAAAGGTAGACACGACAGACAGCGCAATAATCGAAGATGGCATGACAAAAGATGAAGCATTTAAAATCGCGGTGAAGAATTATACAGAACTTCTTAAATGGGCCGAGGATTTTAAAATAATAGTCAATGTAGAAACCCATGGCGCACTTACAAATGATGTGGAGTTTATGCTGAAGTTTTTCTCTCACTTTGAATCAGAATATCTAGGGTTTTTTTTGGACACCGGTAATACCTATATATCCGGCCAGGAACCTCTGGAGGTTTTAAAACCTCTCCGCAAGTATCTGACTCACTGCCATATAAAAGATGTGACAGCTGAGCTTGCCGCTGCGGTGCGTGGTGAAGAAACCGGGATCGCCTCCAGCGAAGCATTTGTCGGAGGAGGAGTAAATGCTGACAATATCAAGAAGGTCATTGAATATTTAAATGAGACTAAATGGGACGGCGAAGTCTCCGTAGAATGCAGCGGAACCGATGATAATATGCAGAAAAGTGTGGAATGGCTAAGAAGCATTGTTTAATTATTTTTTAATAAAATAGCACCTTTTTTATATATGATTATGTAACGGATGCTATTTTTATTACCATAAAACAGGAAGAATCCTAAAATGGTTGAAAATGCAACAGGTCTGTGGAATGTCTCAGATTATGGCAGTACTCCAAAATTTAATGCTGCAAAAAAGAAGGAACTATCCATAAATAAAAAGGATAAGGAAATACTAAAAGGCCTGGCGGCCAGGGTGGCAGAATTTGCCAACTCCTCTGTAGAAGATGAAAAAAGAAAGCCATGGACCGACCATAATATGCTTAAAACTAAAAGACCAGTCGTTTTTTGTGATCCGGAAAATGGTTGGAATGAGATAATCACTGAAAACAAAATAGAATGCACCGGCAGCCTTGCAAGAAGATGGGAGGTCGTGTTGAGAAAAGAGATCTTCTGGGTGGAGTCCATTAAAGATGATAAGGTGATCGAGCCGTATTTTGATATA
>CAZKVA010000094.1:0-7297 GCA_964556035.1 uncultured Actinomycetota bacterium | reverse complement strand
TCATGCTCGAATCAATATTTTTACCTGTGCTGATCTCCAGGCCCGTAAACCTTTCCAGCATGGAAAACAGCGGACAGGCGCATCCTGTAGCTACAAATAAAAAAGTGAGGAATATAACCAGAGTTAGCAAAACAGTTATTGTTTTTTTAAACTTGATCTGTCTTTTTATCATCTATAGTCTCCCATTCTATTTTTGCCCGTCTTGTAGCAGATATTATTATTTTAATTTAAAGATTTCAGGTCATATATTTAGGTCTATGATCTTAATAATTACCTGGTATCTTTACTTTTTGATCTTCTTTATCAGCCAGGCCATGTTCTCACCCAGTATACGGAAGGTATCCATGCCTTCCTTATCATTTACTATCTCACCCTTTTCCCTGCCTATACCCATATTCCAGTATACGGAACAGGGGATAATAGCCTGGTTTGTCAGGAAGAGGTTATTGATCTGGTGAAGTGTCTCGACTGCTCCCTGCCGTCTTACTGCAATGACTCCTGCACCTACTTTTCTTTTTAATAGGAAGTCCCCGGCTCTTGAACAATAACCGCTCCGGTCTATAAGTGATTTTACCTGGGGTGTGACAGAACCGAAATAAACTGGTGAGCCGATTATGATACCGTCACTCTCATACATCTTTTTTACGCAATCATTTAATATATCCGAGTCGATTATACAAAATCCATCACCTGTCTTTTTGCATGTCCCACAAGCCCTGCACCCATAAATAGGTTTCTCAGCAATATGCACCATCTCCGTTTCGATTCCTTCATCTTCCAATGCTTTAAATACGGTTTTTATGGCAATAGAAGTATTGCCTTCTTTTCTTGGACTGCCATTGAAGCCGACTACTTTCATCTATTCCTCCTGCATTATTTGTTGATTATCTTTACACTGATTTATTAGGTAGCTGATCTGTATAATATAGTATCATACATATACTCTTGGTATCCTGTCTGATATCATACATACGATCTCATAATTTATAGTCCCTGCAAGTTTTGCAATATCTTCTACAAGTATTTCCTTATCTCCTGACCTGCCAATAAGTACTACCTCGTCGCCGCATTCGACATTCTTTACTTTTGCAATACCAGTGATGTCTACCATAAATTGATCCATTGTTATATTGCCCACTACCGGTGCTTCCATCCCCCCGATCAATATCTTTGCTTTGTTTGAAAAAAGCCGGCTGTAGCCATCAGCATAGCCTACCGGTATTGTGGCGATCACACTTTCTCTCTTTGTCTTAAATGTCCCGCAATATGATATTGGTTCTCCCTTGCCGGTCTTTTTAATAAATGTGATCCTGCTTTTAAGCGATAGCACGGGTTTTAATCCTGAGATCATTTTTCTTGTTTCTTCAGGAATCCATTTCTTCCATCCCTCTCTATAAGGATTTAAACCATAAATTGATAATCCGATTCTTGCCATATCAAGCCGGCTGAACGGTAACCTGAAAAATGCGGCACTATTTGCAAAATGATATATATTATTAATATCCGGTAGAATTTCTTCTATTTCCTTTCTGAGGCCAGAAAATCTTTCCCATTGAAGTTTTGAAAAATCATCATTTTCCTCACTTGCACAGGAAAAATGGGAAAAGATACCCTCTATATTTAAACCCCTGATCTTTTTGATCACCGGTATCTCTCCAGCCGCATCCTTCCAATTGATCCCGACCCTGTTCATCCCTGTATCTATATTTATATTTACAGATAAGTTCCCGCCATTTTTTTCTGCAATACCGGAAAATTCCTCTGCTGATGATAAAGAATTTATAGTCAAGATAAGCTTATTTTTTATAGCATCGGCTACTGAGTGAGGAGAACACTCCCCAAAGACATATATGGGTGCACCAATACCAGCTTTTCTTAGTTTTATACCTTCTTTTACAAGCGCTACTCCAAGAGCTGCGGCACCACTTTTCAATGCCTGTTTTGAGACTGCTACTGCTCCATGTCCATATCCATCAGCCTTGACCACAGCCATTACCCGGGCATCCCCGGCAGAACCTACTGATCTTATGAGCCTTATATTATGATCAAGATATGCAAGGTCTATCTCGGCCCAGGCATATCGTTTGTCTTTTTCGGAACTTATTCTCATATATTTAATATTTTTTCTTTTTTCACTATATCATGGATTTAACAATATCTGCCCTTGCCACTATACCCACCAGCTCATCTTTGCTGCCGAGCACCGGTACCCTGTTGATATTGTATTTTATCATTATATTCGCTGCTTCCCCTACAGGAGTCTCCTCTTTTACTGTCTTTATTTCTGCAGTCATCACATCTTCGACTTTTGTTCCAAGGAATTTCTTCAAGCTTTTCTTAAATTTATTTAAACTCTCAAGATATATAATGCTGTCAAGCAATTTGAAATACCGCGGAAAATGCAGGTCGGAATCTTTTATTATCAGATCTCCTTCGGTAGCTACGCCTACTAACTTCCCATCACTGTCGATCACAGGTACTCCGCTGATCTTGTTTTTTATGAGTAGCTCAGATAATTCTTCAACAGAAGCATCCTTCTGTATGGTTATGACTTCCCTTACCATTATATCTTTTACCAGCCGTTCCTCTTCCATCTTACTCCTCCTTTTTGTATTTTATTCCTTCAATATTTAAAAATACTTCTTTTAGCCCTTCCAGCAGATCGGTTGCTATGAGTGATGTCTTGCTTGTCTTTTTACTTATTATATCTGCTGAAAGCCCATGTATGTATGTCCCGCATACTGCTGCTTCTAAAAGTCTCATTCCCTGGCATACAAGAGAACCAATTATGCCTGCAAGTATATCACCTGTACCTGCACTGGCCATCCCCCAGTTTCCAGTAGGGTTGATATAGGTAGCAGTGCCAGATATTACTGTTCCGGCACCCTTCAGGACCGATACAGCTCCAAATCTCCGGCTGGCTTCCTCATTGATCTCAATTCTTTCTTCCATCTTTATTTTCTCAATACCCATTATAGAGGAGAGCTCCCCGGGATGAGGAGTGATGACCATTTCAGGTATTTTATTGTCTCCCCCCTCTTCAATATTATGGGGCCCGCATAAAGCCTGAAGCCCATCTGCATCAAGGATGACAGGAATATCGGCTTTCTTTAAAAGTTCCCTGACAAGGTGCATGGTGCTTGCTTCTCTTGATATTCCCGGTCCTATCACCAATGCATCTGCTTTTTTTGACAGGTTAAGTATGTCCTCGAGGCTGTCAAAATGGAAAGACCCCGATTCTGTCTCCGCTACCGGGAAAGTCATCGTCTCGGTTAGTTTCTGCTCAAAAACCGGATTCAGACTTTCAGGACAGGCCAGTGTCACAAGCCCTGCGCCGGACCTGAGAGCACTCAAACAAGCCATTGTGGCAGCTCCGGTATATCCCACAGAACCTGCGACAATGAGTAGTCTCCCTACATCATGCTTATAGGTCCAGGACTTTCTTTTTGGTATTTTTTCAGCCACCCATTCAAATTCAGGTTCAAAGATCTGTTCATATCGGCTGTAGTATTTTCCGGGTATCCCGATATCTATGATACTTATCCGGCCATTATAGCTAGCTCCGGGAAAATTGATGTTTCCCACTTTTTTACAGCCAAAAGTAATCGTCTTGTCCGCTCTTACTGCTGTACCACCTACCCTGCCATTATCTGAATCGACTCCGGAAGGTATGTCTACTGAATAAATTACAATATCACTTCTTTCCTCCCTCTCAGAATTAATCAGATCTATTATCTCCTTTGCCTGTCCCCTTATTTGGGCACCATGAAAACCTGTACCAAAAATAGCATCCAGGACAAAATCAGATACTGCAAGCTCATTTAAAAATTTCTTTTTGCTCTCATCATCTTTGAGGTCAAGAACTATTATGCTATCATCTGCCTTCTCTGCAAGTTTCTTATAATAATGACTTGAATCCTGTGAGAATTTACCTGAAGGGACAATGTAAAAAATTTTTATATTATATCCAAGCTCAAGAAGTCCAAGGGCTGCTACAAAACCGTCTCCACCATTATTCCCGCCCCCGCAGACTATTAATCCCCTGGGCGATCTTTTAGCTCCAGAGTCTTTATAATCCTGGAATATTTTCCTTGAGATACCTTCACCTGCACTCTTCATAAGCTCCAGGGAATCAATACCATCACTTATGGCCCTGCTGTCTATTTCGGCGACCCTGCTGCCTTTGAGTATCCTGTTTAATTTTAGTTTTTCTGTAGTTTTTTCTTTCAAAGATTAAATGGTGAAAAATTAATATTTAAAAATCATTATAGTTTATTTTAAGGATATTGCATAAGCTACTGCAAAATTTTCTGTGGCTGATACTGATACTTTTATTTCCCTGATGCCCAATTTTTCACTATACTGGCGCGTATGTCCGTATAGAAGAATATAGGGGGCCCCGTTTTCGGTGTTTGTGAGCTCAATTTCAGAAAATGATACATTTTCCCCCACTCCCTCTGAAAGAGACTTTGCTACAGCTTCCTTGGCTGCAAAACGTGCCGCATAACTTGGATATTTACCCTTCTTTTTATTTTCACAATAACTAATTTCACAGGCAGTATAGATTCTTTTTTTAAAGGAAGGGCTCTTTTTGATTGCTGCGGTAATCCTGCCCACCTCGATGATATCAGTTCCTACCCCGAATATTTCCACTATTTATCACTCCACTGTGACGCTTTTTGCCAGGTTTCTGGGCTGATCCACATCTTTGCCCAGGTTTTTAGCAATATAGTATGAGTATAGCTGAAGAGGGACTATGGTAAGTATGCCGTAAAGTTCCTCAATAGTTCTGGGTATCTCAAAAAGATAATCTGAATATTTTTCTGACTTCTTGTCCCCTTCCGAGACAATCGAGAAGATCGAAGCTTTTCTGGCTTTTACTTCCTGTATATTTGAAAGCATTTTATCATAGACACCATCATCCGGGATAATGCCTACGACTACCGTTTTTGCATCTGTTAATGCAATAGGGCCATGCTTCATCTCGCCTGCAGGATAACCTTCAGCGTGTATATAGGATATTTCCTTGAGTTTGAGAGCTCCCTCGAGTGCTGCCGGAAGCCCGAATATCCTCCCTAAAAATAAAAAGCATGTATGCTTGAATGTGCGGCGGGCGACTTCCTTGAGCTCATCTGCCCTATTAAGGATACTCTGTATCTTATTGGGGATGATGTGCAGCTCATCTATTATCTTCTTGTAATACGCATCCTTTAAAGTGCCCCTTATCTTCCCAAAGTAAAGACCCATCAAATACATTATTATTATTTGCGACGTAAATGTTTTTGTGGCACATACACCTATTTCCGGACCTGCATGTGTATATATTACTGAATCAGATTCCCTTGCTATTGTGCTTCCCACTACATTTGTGATAGCCATTACTTTTGCACCTTTTGATTTGGCTTCCCTTATTGCGGCAAGCGTATCTATGGTCTCTCCTGACTGGGTTATTGCCACAAATAAATACCCCTCATCGACAAGCGGGTCACGGTATCTGTATTCTGATGAAAAATCTATTTCAACAGGGATCTTTGCCCACCTTTCAATAACCTGCTTCCCTATAAGGGCCGCATGGTAGGATGTCCCGCATGCGATTATCTGTACTTTCTTTATATCCTTTATCTGCTTACTGTTAAGTCCAAGCTCATCAAAATGAAGTTCTCCATTTGAAAGCCTTCCCCTCATGCTCTCCCTGACTCCGTATGGCTGTTCAAATATTTCTTTAAGCATAAAATCTTCATACCCGCTTTTTTCAGCACTTGTTATACTCCAGTTTGCCTTAAATGATTTCCTTTCTATCAGCTTTCCCTCATTATCGAATATCTCTACTTTTTTGGCTGTGAGCCTTACTGTCTCATAATCATTTATCACAATAAAATTCCTGGTATGTTCGAGTACCGCGGGCATATCCGAAGCGAGAAAATTTCCATCCCTGGATACACCTACTATGAGGGGGCTGGTGATCCTTGCTCCTATTATTTCCCCTGGTGAATCCGCAGACATCGCAACAATGGCTCCCGAACCCTTTATCCTTCCCAGTAGCCTCTGCATTGCAAGAAGCAGGTCGCCATCATAATATTCTTCCAGCATATGAGGCAATACTTCGGTATCAGTATCAGATATGAATTTATGTCCTTTTTCTTTTAGTTCAGATCTTAGTTCTTCAAAATTTTCAATTATTCCATTATGAACCACAGCTATCTTCCCGCTACAGTCCTGATGAGGATGTGCATTGATCTTCGTTGGTTCTCCATGAGTGGCCCATCTTGTATGTCCAATACCGCATTTGCCATCGATCCTTGACTCCTTTGCCTTGCCCTCCATCTCCTTGATCTTCCCTGCTTCTTTTAAAACTTTTATAGCAGTATCCCCTAAAGCATCACTCTTCGGGTCCCGGGGTATCATTATAGCTATTCCGGATGAGTCATAACCCCTGTATTCAAGCCTTTTTAAACCACCTATTAGAATATCCTTACAATTTTTATTTCCTATATACGCTACTATTCCGCACATTCAATCCTCCGGATCTTCTCATTTATACTATTTGCCGTATTTTTCCTCGATCAAACTGGAAAGTTCCCCGATGACCTGGTTTACAAGATCTTGCTGTTCGGCCTCGACCATGATCCTTATAAGCGGCTCAGTACCCGGGGCCTCAACACTATTCTTCCTTTTCCACCCAGAAAACCTTCCATCTCCATTACCTTTGCCCTGATCTCTTCACATTCCATTATTTTGTTTTTATCAGTGACTCTTATATTCTCAAGATGCTGGGGCAACCTGGGCACCAGATCGTATATTTTATTTATATCATATCCGCTTTTTACGATAGCATTTAAGAATTCCAATATACTTATTATCCCGTCACCAGTTGGGCTTATATCCTTAAAAATAATATGACCGGATTGCTCCCCTCCCAGCATACTTTCGATCTCGAGCATTCTTTCCAGTACATATCAGTCACCTACAGGTGTCTTTTCTACATCTATTCCATTTTCATTCATCAATTTCTCAAAACCCATATTTGCCATGATCGTAGTGACCAGTTTATTGTTCTTTAATCTATTATTCTTTGCCATATCAAGTGCACAAAAAGCTATGATACTGTCACCGTCAAGGATATTTCCTTTACTGTCGCAGACTATTACCCTGTCTCCATCGCCATCATAGGCAAAGCCAATATCTGCATTTTCGGCGGCTACCAGTTTTTTAGCTGTTCAGGATGGGTTGAACCGCATTTATCATTTATTTTCCCGCCGGTAAGGTCTGTATTATAAGTGGTCACATCAGGTCCGAA
>CAZKVA010000093.1:0-7303 GCA_964556035.1 uncultured Actinomycetota bacterium | reverse complement strand
ATATCGTCACCTATCCATTCACCCACGCACTAAAGTGCGTGGAACTCTGCCCGCTTTGGCGGGTTATTAGAAGAAATAGCTCAGGCAATCTTTAAGATATGGTTTGTTAGAGAAAAAAATGATAAGTGGCAAATTGAGAATCTTGCTAATGTTGCAAATATAACGATGGGACAATCACCTCCCTCGCATACATATAATTTAAAAAAAGAAGGATTACCATTTTTTCAAGGTAGTAAGGAATTTGGATGGAGAAAGCCTATCAAAGAAAAGTGGTGTAGCAACCCTAAACGTATTGCAGAACAAGGAGACGTTTTAATTAGTGTCAGAGCTCCCGTTGGAGATATGAATATTGCAGTTGAAAAATGTTGCATTGGTCGTGGCTTGGCATCCATAAGAGGAGGAGTAAATGTCTCGACTAGTATATTATTTTATATGATAAAGAATAACATTGAAATAATTAAAAATATTTCGTCTGCTGGTTCTGTATTTGATTCTTTAAATAAAAAAACTCTATCAGAGATAAAAGTTGCTTTACCTCCTAAGGAGTTACGGAATAAATATTATATATTTTTTGAAGAATTATTTAACAAAATTAACCGTTTAGACGATGAAAATGTTCTATTACAACAAATCCGAGATACCCTTTTACCAAAATTAATGAATGGTGAATTAACTATTAACAATGTAGAGTTGTAAATATAGTTTGAAATAATCATAATAAAACACCACAAATTTTGATGATAAAAGAGATGAAATTTTTAATTTAAAGATTATTAAAAAACCGGAGATAAAAATTAAGGAAATTTACAATAATCTATATATTGGTAATCAAGCAGATTACGAATTCGAGGTAATAAATCAAACAGGCTGGGCTGTAGTACATGCCTGTAAAGAACCTTATCATAGACAACTACTCGGATATGCTGGACGAGGTGCACCAAAAGATCATCCCGAATATTTTTTTGCTGAAAGAGGTGATAGACTATTTCTTAATTTAGTCGATGCACCAAATCCTGATTTCATACCTGGAGAAATCATCGACAAAGCTATAGATTATATAAGTATAAAATTAAAAGATAATAAAAAAGTTCTTGTACATTGCAATCAAGGACTATCACGTTCTGCCATTATTGGGATGCTATTTTTAGCTTCAATCAATTTTTTTACAGAAGTGGATTTTATTGAAGCTGAAAGAGAATACATAGAGTTATATCCTGAATATAATCCCGGAACAGGAATGAGAGAATTTGCACTACATAATTGGGGTAAATATTGTAAATAAATTATAAATATCAAAAGTCTTATTATTTACAATAGAAAATATAAAAAATTAGGAGCAATATTTATGCAAATAAACTTTACAGAAAGCAGCTATGAAGAAGCCATAATTGAACTATTCACAAATGAACTCGAATATGATTATCTAGCAGGCCCGGACATTGAGCGTAATTACTCCAAAGTAGTCCTTGAAAATATCCTACTTAAACAGCTTAAAATAATAAATCCGAAAGCAGATATACTGGCCATTGATGAAGCTGTCCGAAAAGTCCTAAATGCTGATTCTCCTAATCTCCTTGAAAACAACAAAGTCTTCCATGAATACCTGACATCCGGAATATCTGTAAACTACTATAAAAATGGCAATAGAAGCGATCACATATGGCTAATTGATTATAATAAAAACAATATCAATAACAATAGCTTTATGATCTGCAATCAATTCACTATTGACGACATGCTGGTAAAACGCCCTGATATAATTATCTTTATCAATGGACTACCACTTGTCATTATGGAGCTTAAAAGCTGTTCAAGGGAAGAAGTAAATACATCCGAAGCTTTTCTGCAAATAAGAAATTACCTGAAGGCAATCCCCTTACTTTTTACATATAATTCTTTCTGTATCATCTCCGATATGATAGAAACCAAAGCCGGGAGCATAACGGCTGATGAAGACAGATATATGCGGTGGAAGTCAGTTGATGGAAATAAAGAAGATAATAGGAAAGCATCATTTGAAACACTTTTTAAAGGAATGTTTGATAAAGAACGTTTGTTAGACATAATTCAAAATTTTATTTTGTTCCTGGGTAAAAAAGAAGATGAACCTGTAAAAATACTAACAGGCTATCACCAATTCTATGCTGTTCATAAAGCATTAGCAAAAACAAAAAAAGCGGTCGACTCCAATGGTAAGGGAGGGGTATTCTGGCATACGCAGGGAAGTGGAAAATCTTTGTCTATGGTGTTTTACTCATCAATGCTTATGGAGCCCCTAAATAACCCGACCCTGGTTATTCTTACTGATAGAAATGATCTGGACGACCAGTTGTTTAATACATTTTCACTTGCCTCTGAACACTTAAGGCAAACACCTGTGCAGGCCAAAAATAGGATCCACTTAAAGAAGCTTTTAAATGGCAGAGAAGCAGGCGGAATTATATTTACTACAATGCAAAAATTTGAGGAAGATATAGATGAACTATCAGACAGGCGCAATATTGTTTTAATAGCGGATGAAGCTCACCGGAGCCAATATGGGCTTGAGGCAAAAGTCGATAAAGAAACAGGCAAAGTCAGATATGGTATGGCAAAATATATTAGAGATGCTTTACCAAATGCTACTTTTATCGGTTTTACCGGCACTCCTATTGATCTTACAGATCGTTCTACAAGAGAAATTTTCGGTGATTATATTGATATTTATGATATGACCCAGTCTGTAGAGGATGAAGCAACCAGACCAATTTTTTATGAGAGCCGTGTTATGCAATTAAAATTGGACAAGCATATACTGGACAGGATAGACCGTGAATATGAAGAGATGTCAGACGAGGCAGAACCTCATCATATAGCGCGGTCTCAAAAAGAACTGGGACAGATGGCAGCCATACTGGGCGCCGATGAAACTATAAATGAACTTTGCAATGATATTATCACCCATTATGAAGACAGGGATCATATCCTTAAAGGGAAAGCTATGATTGTGGCTTATTCCAGGCCTATTGCCATGAAAATATATAAAAAGATACTTAAACTGCGTCCCGGATGGAATGAAAAGATCAATATTGTTATGACTAAAGATAATAGTGATCCTGAAGAATGGTTTGATATCATTGGTGATAAAAGAGAGCGCGATGAATTTGGAAAGCAATTTAAATCACCTGAAAATAAGCTCAAGATCTGTATTGTAGTAGATATGTGGCTTACCGGTTTTGATGTTCCATGTCTCAATACAATGTATATTTATAAACCGATGCGGGGACATACATTAATGCAGGCCATAGCAAGAGTTAACCGTATTTATGGAGAAAAAGAAGGTGGACTTGTTGTAGATTATGTAGGAATAGCAAGTGCTTTAAAACAGGCAATGAAAGACTATACAAGCAGGGACGAAGCCAATTTTGGAAATAATAGTATTAGCGAGAGTGCATTACCTAAATTTATGGAGAAGTTGGAGATATGCAGGGATTTATTTTACGGACTTGACTATGAAGAATTCTTTGGGAAAAGCAATCTGGCCAGAGCAAGAATAATAGCTGACGGTATTGATTTTATACTCTCGGATGAGGAAAAGAAAAAAGTATATTTGAAAGAAGCTAGGGCCTTAAGACAGGCTGAAACATTATGCAGAAGCTTGCTTGATGAAAAGATTAGAATGGAAACGGCTTATTTTGAAGCCGTAAGAAGCAGTGCCGCTAAAGTATCGGGAACTGGTAAATTAAATATTAATGAGATCAATGAACGTATAAACGAGCTGCTTAAAGCAAGTATCCATAGCGAAGGTATTATCAATGTTTTTGAAGATAGCACAGAGTTTTCAATATTTGATCCTGAGTATTTAAAGAGCATACAAAAGATGAAGCAAAAGAATCTGGCTGCTGAGATGCTGCAGAAATTACTGGCAGACAGCATTAAGGATTATCGGCGTACTAATCTAGTCAAGTCAGAACTATTTTCTGAAAAAATGGAAAAATTGATGAAGAAATACCGCAATGGATTGATCACAAATGCTGAAGTTGTTGAAGAATTGCTTAGACTTGCAGAAGAAATGCGAAAAGCAAAAGATGAAGGAAGCGATCTTGGCCTTAGCATGGAGGAACAAGCATTCTATGATGCAATTACCAGACCTGAAAATATAAAAGATTTTTACAGCAATCAACAGCTTGTCAATATGACTCATGAATTGACTGAGATGTTGCGTAAAAATAGGACCATTGATTGGCAGCTAAAGGATCAGGCAAGAGCCCGCATGCGAAGCATGATTAAGAGATTATTAAAGAAATATAAATATCCTCCGGAAGATCAGAAGGCAGCACTTGATATGGTTTTAAAGCAAGCTGAAAATATGAATGGCAATGTAATCGAATATGATTTTCATAATGAGGATAATCTTAATAATAATGACCGTTTATTGAAAGTTGCTGAAGAAAAAAGCGATTACTCTCCCTAAGAAGTGCAATAGGCCCGGGAATTGCTACATAATAATGCATTATTTCTGTACTGCCTTTAGTTCTCTTTTATTAAATAAGTCAAATATCTTGGTTTGACTATAGGTATGTTTTTATATTTTTTTAATTTAAGAAGATGCCTATCTCCTGTTATTATCAAGTGAGCATCTCCGGAAGTAGCACATTCAAGGATCCTATTATCTGATTCTTTTTCTTTTACAATACTAAGCTTGATGCGTGGTTTAATATTTTCACTAATAGCTGACAATCTTCTAATAAATTTATCTATATTATGATCGGGCCATTTAAACTTTTTCTTTAATATTCTTACTGTTTCTGTGGTTATTTCATCTGAAGTGATAAGGATTATCTCATTTCTTATAGCCATATTGAGTACTTTTCCAGGTATGCCTTTAAAAAGAAGTGCAGAGACATATACATTTGAATCAAAAACAATTCTCAACATATAATTAGTTAAAATCCTTCTTCGTTCAGAATTTTAAAAAGCTCTTCTTCATTTACTATACTGAATCTTTTTGCTGTTTCTTTCCCAAAGTCAAAGAGCTCCCTCCATTCTTTTTCTGCAAGCGATTCTTTATAGGTTCTAAACATTTCTTTAAATATTTCACTACGACTTTTATCTTCTGCCTTTGATATATTGTCCAGCTCATTAGCAATTTCCGGAGATACTGACAAACTCAATACTTTTGTTTTTCTGCTCAAAGTTACCACCTATAATTTGTTATTACATAGTATTACACTAAAAATTGTACCATAAAGCTATTGTCTGTCAAACATCTATCCTATGTTTCCTTTTACAAAATAACCAAAAACCTTAAAATATATTAAATATATAATTACTAGCAAGGAAGATCTATGGATTACTCGGAAGATACATTAAAAAATATGGATATTAATGCTTTCATACCCGGAAAGATCATTTGTGTTGGACAGAACTACCGCTCACATATTGCTGAACAGGACGGACGCTTTCCGGACAAGCCGGTACTATTTGGCAAAGCCAGGAGCTGCATTATAAAAGATATGGAGAATATAGTTTATCCTCCTGAAGTAAAGGAACTTGATTATGAGGTAGAGCTTGCCGTTGTGATAGGAAAAAAAGTAAAGGATATTAGAGAAGAAGATGTTCCGGGATGTATATATGGCTACACTGTTTTTAATGATATCACAGCCAGGGATATCCAGAAGAATGAACACCAGTGGTACAGAGGAAAAAGCTTTGATACTTTTGGACCAATGGGCCCAACAATAGTAAAACAAAAAGATTTTGGTGATCCTAATAATATAAGCCTGAAGTCATATGTAAATGGAGAACTCCGCCAGGATGGAAATACTACAGATATGGTATTTGGGGTATACTCCCTTATATCCTATATCTCACGATCTATCACTCTTTATCCCGGGGACCTGATCTCCACTGGAACTCCTTCTGGGGTGGGAGTCTTTATGAAAGAGAAAAAACTACTCAAGCCCGGTGATGAGGTCATATGTGAAATTGAAAAGATCGGCAGGATCACAAATAAGGTAGTTTAGAATAAAAATTATTTATTGTCCGGCAGGAAATTAATCCCGTCAAGGATCTTTTTATAACAAGAAAGACAATTTATAAATAGATCCCAAAATAACTAAAGTCCGGCCGGACTCATTAATAAACACTTGTAGCTATTATGAATGAAATGGTCGAAATATTTTTTGGTGCGATGGTCGTCGGTTTTTCCGGCGCACTCGTCCCAGGCCCAATGCTTACCCTTGTCATCTCCAGCGTTGCCGAAAAGGGTTTCTGGACATCTTTTTTTATCGTAGTGGGACATGCTATTTTGGAATTGGTGGTGGTAGCTGCTTTTTTTCTCGGCCTGCTGAGATATCTTGAGTACCCCCTGGTTGCTAAGATAATCGGAATTCTTGGCGGGATATTCCTGGTATATCTTGGGGTGGATATCCTGATATCGGTTTTCCGCAAGAGGTACCTCATAGATTTTAAATCAATGATCAAAAAGCGCACATTAAATAGCCGGTCGACTGGCATCATGATACTTAAGGGTATACTGGTAAGCCTTATGAATCCCTACTGGTTTATATGGTGGATAAGTATTGGCGCGGCATTTATAATAAAGAGTGTAAAATTCAATATCCCCGGAGTAGTCTCATTTTTTACCGGCCATATTAGTGCGGATTTTATATGGTACTTATTTATCGGTTTCCTTATAAGCACAGGCAGGAGGTTTCTTAACCAGAAAATATATAATGGGATCCTTATCGCCTGCAGTCTATTTCTATTCTACCTGGGGGTCAAGTTTATATTAGATGCATTATCACTATTATAGAACCTTGCTATGCACTTAATTCCTTTTCAATCCTCTCAGATAAAAATATCTTCATTAATGACTGATAAGGTACATCCCTCTTGTTCGCAAGAAGTTTGATCTCTTCAAGCATAGACTCCGGAAGTCTCAATGATATGGTCCTACCTGAAGGTTTTAAATCAGGTAAAACTATTTTTTTTGCTTTTTTCCAATCAATAAATTCCAGGGAATCAGTATCTGCCCAAAACTCCCTTTCCTTATCTTCGCTTTTAAACTTTGGAATCTTTTTCATAATTTATATAAATCCGCCTTTCTTTTTTATTCATATCCCTTGCAGAAATAATACGGATATTTTTTCCCCTTATTGTAAAAACGATAAAAAGCAATCGTCCCATATCTGTTTTTCCAAGTGCATAATACCTGTTTTCTTCTTCATAATATCTTTTATCCTCAACTGGCACCAGAGGAAGATGAAAGAATACTTATTTACTATATAAAGCAATCTTTCTGAATCAAAATGTTGATATT
>CAZKVA010000092.1:0-7364 GCA_964556035.1 uncultured Actinomycetota bacterium | reverse complement strand
AACCAGTTTTAATAAATTAATACTGGTAATAGGAGCCTTAAGCTTCCTGACAAGCCTTGCAAGGAAAAAATAGCGGATATCCAGATGGGAACATGGCCTGCATACAGAGTTTATTTATCTACCTGATCAAGCAGGTTTTGAAGATATTTTCCAGCTTATCAGGAAAAGTATTCCAGCCACCAGGAAAGGGAATCCGGATACAAGCGCTGCAAAGATCTTATTATGTCCTGCTACCAGGTAGGAAAATAACATAAAGGCCAGTGAAGCCGCTACAAGAAGTATCCCTCCCGCTTTTTCCTTGAACCAGGACAGGATAACTCCAGCTGATAAAATGACCACAGCAGAACCTATGAAATATCCTTCCCATATTACCGGTTCACCGAATTCTATAATAGTTTGGGCAACCACGCTAAACATCCAGAAGAGCCCCGCAAGACTTCCGATTACCCTTGCGGTCCAACCTGTTTTAGTAGTTTTTAAACTTCTCTTTTTCTTATCTACCATCGTATCTCTAATTATATTGTTTCTGGAGGTACAGCACAATTTAAATTTTTTTCAAACCTTGCATCAGGGTTTGTAGTCCTTTTTATGGATAATTTTAAAAAAAAGCTAAAATTTAATTAAAATATACATAAAAATTAAAAAAAAATGATATAATTGCATGGTATTTAAAAAAAAATAGATTTAAATACAATATTTTCAATTTTTATTATCTAACACAATATTTTTTAAAAATATTAATACTAAGGAGAATGAGTTATGAGAGAATTGGATCTATTTACTGATTTTTCCAAGAAAGCAGGTGTAGAGATCGATCCTATGGATATTAAGATCGATGATACTACTCTGAGGGATGGAGAGCAGACAGCCGGTGTAGTCTTTGCAAATGATGAGAAGATACATATTGCTAAAATGTTAGATAAGGTAGGTGTCCATCAGATCGAATCCGGGATACCTGCGATGGGTGGAGATGAAAAAGATGCTATTAAAAAAATTGCAGGACTGGGCCTCAACTGCAGCGTGCTTGCCTGGAACAGGCCGGTAAAGTCTGACATAGAAGCTTCAGTCGAATGCGGTGTAGATGCTGTGGCCCTATCGATTTCGTCTTCAGATATCCACATTGAGCATAAACTAAGAAAAAGCAGGGAGTGGGTACTTGAAACCATGAAAAGCGGTGTGGATTTTGCAAAGAGCCACAATCTTTATGTATCGGTCAATGCTGAAGATGCTTCAAGGTCCGATATGGAATTCCTGCTTAAATTTGCCCATACAGCAAGAGATGCCGGAGCTGACAGGCTGAGATATTGTGATACCCTGGGGATACTCGATCCATTCGAGACTTTTATGCGGGTCAAGAACATAATCGACATAATAGGCATCGACATGGAGATGCATACCCACAATGACTTTGGAATGGCAATCGCAAATGCAATTGCAGGGATAAAAGCCGGGGCAACATATGTCAATACAACCATAAACG
Organism: uncultured Actinomycetota bacterium; assembly: GCA_964556035.1. Classification (GTDB taxonomy): domain Bacteria; phylum Actinomycetota; class Humimicrobiia; order Humimicrobiales; family Humimicrobiaceae; genus M55B120. Next base: position 5,884 of record CAZKVA010000092.1, on the reverse strand, counting down.
GTCTTGGAGAAAGAGCCGGGAATGCTGCATTTGAAGAGTTTGTTATGGCACTTAAGTATGTGGAAGGCGTGGACATGGGCTTCAATACTACACTTTTCAGAAATCTTTCCGAATATGTGGCAAGAGCCTCAAACAGAGTGCTGCCTACCTGGAAGCCTATAGTAGGGGGTAATCTTTTTGTACATGAGATAGAAAGCAAGGTTTCAGGGATCATGGCAAACCCACTGACTTATGAACTTTTTAAGGAAACAGATGTGGGGCTTAAAAGAGAGTATGTCCTGGGTAAATATTCCGGAGTCAATGCAACCATGCATAAGCTTGAAACACTTGGTTACAAAATAGGCAGGGAGGAAGCCAGTGAGCTTGCAGAGATAATAAGAAACAAGACTGTTGCCTCAAAGAGGGCTCTATTTGATAGTGAGATAATCGATACCTATAAGGAATTTAAAGGTTCATCTAAAAAAGAAAAAGCAGGAACCGGGAGGAAAAAATAATGGCTAAATTAAAAAAAGACAAGATAGTAAATATAATAGATACAACTCTCAGGAATGGAGAACAGACAGCAGGCGTAGTGTTTTCCAAACATGAAAAGATAAGAATAGCGAAAATGCTTGATGAAATAGGTATTCCTGAAATAGAAATAGGCACGCCTGCCCTGGGTGATGTCGAAAAAGATATAATGAAGAATATATTAAAATCCGGACTCAAGGCAAAACTATATGCATACTGCAATGCAGATACTGCAGATACTGAGGTAGCCGCAGATCTGGGAGTTGAAAATATAATAATAAATATTTCTACTTCAGATATACATATAAAAGAAAAATACAAACAGAACCGGACATGGGTGGTCAATACTTTAAGAGAGGCTATAAGGACCGCCAGGCAAAAGGATTTAAACTTTATAATCAGCGCAGAGGATGCAACAAGAACGGACCTTGAATTTCTCTTAAAGCTGATAACTCTGGCAAAAAAGAAAGGTGCACAAAGGTTCAGGATATGCGATACTGTATCAAAATTTGACCCTTTTAGGACATTTATGAACATAAACACGATCAATAATGCCATAGACTTCCCGCTTGAGGTCTATAACCATAATGATTTTGGAATGGCCACTGCTAATGCGATGGCTGCGATAAGGGGAGGGGCCGTAAGTCTTGTTGTAAGTGTCGGCGGTCTTGGTGACGGGACAGGAAATGCTGCATTGGAAGAAATAGTAATGGCTATGAGATACCTCGAGAATCTGGAAATGGGTATTGAGACTTCAAGATTCAGGGAGATAGCAGAATATGTTGCAAAAGCATCAGCAAGGGCGATACCGGTATGGAAGGCAATAGTGGGAACGAATGTTTTTGCGCATGAATCGGGGATCCATGCAGATGGAGTGATAAAAAACCCCAAAAATTATGAATCATTTAATCCTGCCGAAGTCGGACTAACAAGGCAATTAGTGGTTGGAAAACACTCAGGCTCACATACTATTCTCCATAAATTCAAGGAATATGATATAGAACTTACAGACAAGGAAGCAAATGATATCCTTGCGATGACACGGACGATGTCAATCGACCTGAAGAGGCCGCTTTTTGACAAGGAACTGATGTATATCTATAAAGAATATAAATCAAAGAAAAAAGAAGAACCGGAATTAGACGAATCCGAGGAATAGATCTGGTCAGAAGTAATTATTAATTTAATCTATTTTGATTTATTAACCATACTAGGGCAGGGAGTATTTTGGGAAAGACGATCTCAGAAAAGATTATTAGCGAACATGCAGGCAGGGAGCTTAAGTCGGGAGATATTTCGGTTGTAAGTGTTGATGTCGTGATGTCACAGGACGGGACAGGGCCGCTTTCAGTGAGCCAGGTAAAAAAAATGGGTTTTAGTACGGTTAAAAATCCTGAAAAATCAATATTTTTTATCGACCATGCGGCCCCGAGCCCCCGCAAGGAATTATCTAATTCCCATGCTGTGCTAAGGGATTTTGCGGCAAGCAGCGGGGCGGTATTGAGTGATGTGGGCAGGGGCGTATGTCATCAGATACTGATAGAAGATTATTCATGTCCCGGTGATATAGTCATCGGAGGGGATTCACATACATGTACGTCCGGTGCATTGGGTGCTTTTGCGACAGGCATGGGTTCAACAGACATTGCGGTCGGATATGCTCTTGCACAAACATGGCTAAGGGTGCCTGATACTATAAAAGTAAATTTTAATGGCAGTATAAACGATGGAGTATCCGCTAAGGACCTTATCATATATCTTATTGGAAAGATCACCTCTGACGGAGCCACTTATAAGGCGCTTGAATTTGATGGTGAAGTCAGCAGGAAAATGGATATGGACAGCAGGTTTACTATTTCCAATATGGCCGTAGAAGCCGGGGCAAAAACCGGACTGTTTACTGCTGATAGCATTACAGAGCAATATCTACAGTCCAGGGGCAGGGGAGACTGCTTCAGGGAGATATTTGCCGATAGTGATGCGGTTTATGAAAAGGTCATAGATATTGATTGTTCGATGATAGAGCCGATGATATCGCAGCCTCATACGGTTGATAATGCTCTTCCGGTAAGGGATATTGGTGATATAAAGGTGGACCAGGTCTTAATCGGAACATGCACCAATGGTAGATTAAGTGATCTAAAGATAGCTGCCGATATATTAAAGGGACGGAAAGTCTCCGGCGGAGTCAGGCTTCTGGTCGTGCCGGCCTCCAGGGAGATCTACCTACAGGCTATAAGGGAAGGCATAATAGAAACTCTTGTGGAGAGTGGAGCCGCCATTCAGAATCCCGGATGCGGACCATGTGTAGGGGTGCACCAGGGTATTCTTGCTGATGGTGAGATATGTCTATCGACGCAAAACAGGAACTTTAAGGGCAGGATGGGTAATACGGATGCTTTTATATATCTCTGCTCTCCCGCAACAGCTGCATGGAGTGCTATTACAGGTAAAATTTCTGATCCAAGGGAGGTTTAAAATTGAAAGAAAACGGCGGAAATAAAAAAATACTTAATGGAAAAAGTTTTAAATTTGGAGATGATATCTCAACGGACCTTATTGCTCCCGGAAGATTATTTCACTTGAGGTCAAACCTTCCTGAGCTTGCAAAACATGTATTGGAAGACGCCGATCCTGATTTTGCTTCCAGAGTCGGACCCGGGGATTTCGTAGTAGGCGGCAGGAACTTTGGACTGGGATCAAGCAGGGAACATGCTCCCACAATAATCAAGCTTGCAGGCGTAAGCGCAGTACTTGCAAAATCTTTTGCAAGGATATTTTTCAGGAATAGCATAAATGTAGGATTACCTGTGCTTATCTGTGATACAGATAAGATAGATGAAGGCGACGAGCTTAAAATAGACTTATCGGCAGGTACGATTATAAATATTACAAAAAATATAGAACTGGAATTTAGTCCTCTTCCGGATGTTATGATAAAGATCCTGGATGATGGAGGACTTACCGAGCATATAACTAAAAACAAGGGATTTAATCTGTAAAGAATTAATTTAATAATGTTAATAAATAAAAAAATGAAATCTTTGAAAGGCAAATAGATGAAACACAGGATTACTTTGATACCCGGAGACGGGATCGGACCGGAAATAACAGAAGCAACTGTAAAAGTAGTCGAAGCTACTGGTGCAGATATTGAATGGGACGAGGTAAATGCCGGAGCTGATGTATATGAGAAAGAGGGCACAGTCATGCCCCAGAACGTAATAGATTCTCTTCAAAAGAACCGTATTGGGATCAAGGGACCGATCACTACTCCGGTTGGCACCGGTTTTAGAAGTGTAAATGTAGCTTTAAGAAAATTGTTTGACCTCTATGCATGTGTGAGACCCTGTAAGAGTTATGTGGGAGTAAAAAGCAAGTATAGCGATATAGACCTGGTATTAGTAAGGGAAAATACAGAGGACCTCTATGCAGGTATAGAATTTGAGAAAAAAGACCCCAAAACACTGGAACTTATAGATTTCATCGAAGGAATATCTGAAAGCAAGATCAGGCCGGACAGTGGAATAAGTATTAAACCAATATCAGTTTTTGGGTCTGAAAGGATCATCAGGTTTGCTTTTGAATATGCCCGAAAGAACGGACGAAAGAAAGTAACCGGTGTCCATAAGGCTAATATAATGAAGTACTCTGACGGTCTTTTCCTTGAAGTATTCAGGGAAGTTGCAAAGGATTATAAGGATATTGAGGCAGAAGACAGGATAGTGGATAATATGTGCATGCAGCTAGTACAGAAGCCTGAGCTATATGATGTGATGGTGCTGCCGAATCTTTACGGTGATATAATATCTGATCTTGCGGCAGGTCTTGTTGGGGGACTGGGTGTTGCACCAGGCGGTAATATCGGCGACGATATGGCACTCTTTGAACCCACACATGGCAGTGCCCCAAAATACAAGGGACTGAACAAAGTCAATCCTACAGCGATGATGCTTTCTGCGGTTCTCATGCTTCACCACATAGGTGAACCTGAAAGAGCTGCTGTTTTAGAAAAAGCAATTGCGGAAAATATCAGTGAAGGCATAAATGTGACATATGACCTTAAACCGGACAGGGACGACCCTGCAGCAGTGGGCACCAGTGAGTTTGCGGATGCTATTGTAAAGAAAATAAATAAAATAAAATAAACAGTTATTATCTGTTTTCATACGCACCATCTTCAGTCAGCACTCCATTGGTGATCAATATATCGTCATTCCCGCCATTGATGCCGTTTATGCCGTAGCTTTCAAGGGAATAGCTTGATCCGTCTGAGGTATAAAGATAAGCATTATCCCATTTGTCCAGCAGTGGGACATTTTCCATATAATCATTATCCTCTAAGGTATCGGGGTAAACAGCTGCCAGGGGATATGACTGAAGATCCACATTGTGTATTTCAAGAGCTTTTGCAATATTTGTCATCTCAGTCTCTGTAGCGGATTCTCTTGCACGGGCATTTATGAGTCTGTATATAGGGATGGAGACTCCAGTCAGGATTGCAAGTATTATGATCACTATAAGTAGCTCTACAAGAGTAAACCCTTTTTGTCCCTTATACATTTTACCTGGTGTCTTTCATTAAAAGATCATTATATAATTTAGTAATTCATCTGACAGAGATGACTATGTAGAAAGAAGCTTATAATAACCTGACCCTAATTTATATATACTATAAAATAGAAATATTAATTAATATTTTATTTTTTTATTTTTATATTATATAAAATAAAAGTAAAATAAAAATATAGAAATTAATTAAATAATATTTATATCAATTAATTTATTTGGAGGTGGATGGGCCTGTGCCTACCCTAAGAGGATCAACTTAAAAAAAGCACTGTAGGGAGTGTATCGTATAAATCATACAAGGTTAATAAATTATAAAATAAATTGCAGTTTTATAGTTAAAAAGCCTGATTTGACTTATAATAGAAATATTATTATTTTAGTAAAATTGTATAATAGAAATATTATTTTTTGGTAAATTTATATGGCAGAAAAACAGGGCGTAGATATCAGGATATTAAAAGCTATTTTTAATATCACGAATTCAATAGGCTCAGAGCTGGAACTTGAAAAAGTATGCGATCTTATGGTTGAAAAGATCTATCAACTTGTAAAATGTAATGGCTGTGCGATCATACTTCTAAATGATAATAAGGTAAAACTCCAGAGCGAAATAGGTTTTGGACCGAGCATAAAGGATGTGGAGTTTTCCGTTGATATGCCATTAATAAAATATATTCTCTCGACTAAAAACAAGATCTTTATAGGAGATATCGAGAAGTCATATTTCAAATACAGTATACCCCGCGGTGAGCTTACGTCTTCGATGATATGCATGCCTGTAATCGTCAAGGACAGGGTAAAA
>CAZKVA010000091.1:0-7405 GCA_964556035.1 uncultured Actinomycetota bacterium | reverse complement strand
TTCACCCACGCACTAAAGTGCGTGGAACTCTGCCCGCTTTGGCGGGTTATTAGAACCATCCAGATCCTTATGGGCCATTCTTCAATCGGCTCAACTGCAGTATACCTCCATATTGCTCAAAAAAACCTTGGCTCTGCCAAAAGCCCCCTGGATCTACTCTATGTCCCGGACCAGTAGACTATGGTAATAACACAGACTACAGCAGAATATATTACCGGTACACACTCTAAGTGGGAACTGGCTGATATTTTCAGGGAATTTGGTGACTCTTACCGAAGGACCCATAAGATGGCCTTATCTCATATTAAAGTCATGAATGCGGTCAAGGTGTGCAGAACATCATATCTTGGCGGACATATGAAAGTATGCAGCTCGTGTGGATTTACCCATCCAACCTACAATTCATGCGGAAACCGCCACTGTCCCAAATGCCAGACACTTGCAAAAGTGCGATGGGTTAAAAGGCGTGAGGAAGAGCTACTTCCGGTTGATTACTTCCATAATGTATTTACCCTTCCCCATAGTCTTAATGCACTTTCCCGCTCCAATAAGAAGATTATCTATGATATCCTCTTTAAAAGTGTATCTGAGACCCTACTTGAGTTTGGGGAAAATGAGCTTGGTGGAAAAATTGGCTTTATTTCCATTCTTCATACCTGGGATCAGAAACTGGCCCAGCATATACATCTTCACTGTATCATCCCTGCGGGTGCACTATCTGCTGACAGAGGAAGATGGATAAAATCGGCCAATGATGACTTTCTCTTCTCTGTAAGAGCCTTGTCCAAAGTATTTAGAGGTAAGTTTATAGGCTATCTTAAAAAGGCATATAAAAAAGGTGAGCTTACCTTTGGTGGAAAGTCTACCGAATATGAGAGTATAGAGGGACTTAAAGCTCTAATAGACGGACTTTACAAAAAAGACTGGGTCGTATATTCCAAAAAACCTTTTGCAGGTCCAGCCAAAGTCCTGGACTATTTTGGACGTTATACTTTCCGGACTGCAATCTCCAATGAACGCATAAAGGGTGTTTGTGGTGATAAGGTTATTTTCACATACAGGGACCGCAAGGATGGTAACTTAAAAAAAGAAGTCACTCTTGCTGCTGATGAATTTATCAGGAGGTTTCTGACCCATGTTCTTCCCACCTCATTTACCCGTATCAGGCATTTTGGGTTCCTGGCTAACCGTAACCGTAAAATTAATATAGATTGCTTAAAAGAGATTCTGGGAGTCTTTGCTGATAATGGTGAAAAGATAGAACAAAGTGCCCAGGAACTTATGCTGGAGTTAACTGGAAAGGATATTTTAAAATGCCCGCGGTGCCGGACCGGAGCCATGGCTGTCCGCCATTTGATCCCCAGGTTTACTATGAGTATAGATAATTACTTTGATGGGCCTAAAATAATTGATACATCATGAACATTTACTTAAATGATACTCACATATGTAATTCTAGTAACTCTATATTAAAGAGTGGTGGTAAGGTTATGGTTTTTTACTTTACTGTTCTTTTTCCTATTGCTCATTTTTGTACCAGAGTTAAACTTTCCTTCTGGTCTTTTCTATATATTCACAGGATATTGCCATATCTTTGTATTCGGGATCTTCTTTCTGGTATATCTTTTACTTTAAATATCTTAATACTTTCTACATAGAAGAAACTCTTATCTTTAACCCATTATACGCGGTAGTCCAACTAATTTTATCTCCTATGCTTGGGGCACAATAGATAAAATTCTATTCGTTCTGCACTAATCTATTATTCACGTTACATTATTTTCAATATTATTTTATTTACTTCTTAAAAACAAGATTATCATTTCATGAACGAAATATATAGTGATTAGGGTGGTAGGGTCCCCTATTGATTGTGATTTAATTGAAATATTAAAAAAGTTTCTGGTATCTATTTGGCCTATTATCCTAAAAATCTGGACCAAAGATTGGGGTAAAATCACTTTTCAATCAAATCCCTTTTTAATGCTATAATACAATATAATATGTAGAGCAGATATAATATTTATCCAAACTTATAACAAAGGTTAATTATGAAAAAATGCAATGTCTGTGGAGAAATAAACAAGGATAATGCTAAGTTTTGTATTAAATGTGGAAAAAGAATTATAGCGTCTGACTCAAAACAAAAAGTAACAAAGAAAGAAACTTACAAATACATAGAAAAGCCTGTTATAAGAACGGGAAGGAACAGCAATTTTAAAATTTTTCTTGGATTGATCGGTGGCTTTACAGCTGTAGCAATAATAGCAGTAATACTGATTTTTGTAGTAGGTATTGGCAACTTAGCTACCCCTTTTAAATTCATAACAAAAACAGAAGGAATAGAAGAGAAAGATGGACAAATAAATGCGTTGCCAAAAGAAGGCTTAACCGTAGGAGAGAGCACGCATGCCGCCAGCGCAGAGATCGGCTCCGATGGCGGAACCTTAAGTATCGACGAAGGCGTGCTTTCCGGGTTTTCGATCGAGGTGCTTGAAAATACGTTTGCTGAATCCTTGAAATTTGATGTCAGCACGGCGCCGGTAAAATCTCATGAATTTGGCGACGACTTCAACCCAGCCTCGCCGCTGATCACGATTGACAACGGTGACATATTTGCGGACACGCCGATGATGGTCACCCTACCCATCCAAATAGAAGACGACGAATTCGCCATGGCGTTTTTCTATGATGAGCAAACGAGAGAACTTAAGCCGCTGCCACTGCTGTCGCTGACTAACAACGAGCTCGTTACGATGACACAGCATTTTTCGAAAATTGTGGTATCGAAAACGAAAAAGTATTCCATCAAGACGGTTTGCGACACCAAATTTAAACCAAAAGTGGACGATTTTCAAATACCTAATGAAGGTTCGTACATTGCACCGGGTGGGCATTGTCTCGGAACGGTTATTGCGGAGGCTTATTATTATCTGAAAAAAGAGCTTAATCAAGGGAATACACTGTATGGGCGATTCGATAATGACGGCCACGATAAAACGCCTAATTATTGGGAGGATGATGCGGATGTGGTAAGGCTCGTCTCAAGCATTCAAACCGGTGGTAATGTATGGGATAACCCTACAAAATTAATGGCAGCTTTTCAAAAACAATTATATGTTGATGATACGCAGACATACTATGCAATGTTATATGCAATGATGTTTTCAAAACAGCCCCAAATTATCGACCTGCGCGATGGAAAAGACGGGCATGCCGTGCTTGCTTATAAGATAACCCCAGATGCAATCTACATTGCCGATCCGAATCATCCCGGCGACGCAACAAAGCACATCCCCGTTACGCAGGACAGTAGCGGAAAAATTAAGTTCGGTAAATACAAGAACTACAATAAAATAGGCTACTACGGTCTGTATGCAATTATGAACGAATCCATGACGTACGCACTATGGCGTGAGGCGATCGACGGCAGCCCAACTCTCACAATATCCGCCGCCGATTTTTTCCCGGATGATATTGTGATCGAAGTTGTGGTCGGTAAGGACAAGAATAGCAAGGAAATCACGAAGCCGCTGATTGACGGGTTAATATTAACCGAAGAGGCCGTCGAAAAGCTCGGCATGGGGAGCAATCTGGTGGCCCGCGTCACCAATGGGAAAACAGGAGACGAAGTGTGGATGATAATGGACACAGGTAATCGTGATATGGGCCTAGACACGTCGTTCAATTTCGTGATAGAGAAAGGGGTTAACCATATTAGAATACTTCACATGAAAAATGGGAAGTATGTCAACTTCTATCGGTATGATTTAATCTACGGAGCGAAACTGACGGCTAATCCGGAGGAGGCCAAGACAGGGGAAGATGTTTCTTTCAATATTGACTTTAATGGCAGTCCGTATACATTCAAATGGGATTTTGGTGATGGGGGTGTAAGCACCATAAACGGAACAGCATCTGCAAAACACGTTTACACGAAAGAGGGCAGTTACGCGGTCAGCGCGGGTATTTACAATAAGGCCGGCGAGTACTCAGGCAAAATAGAGACAACGGTGACGGTGAAATTAGAGCTGACGCTCTCGGCAAATCCTAACCCTGCAGTTATTGGAGAGGCAGTAAGCTTCAGTACGAATATCACAAATAAAGACTATACGTACAAATGGGATTTAGGCGATGGAACAAAACTAGACAAAGTAGGATTATATAAAACAGAACATAGTTACAGCCTCGAAGGCGACTATCCCACAAGCGTAGAGGTTTATGATGGGAAGGGTAAGCTTGTAGGCAAGGCAGAGATAACAATGACAGTGAAGTTAGAACTGACGCTCTCGGTAAATCCTTGGTATCCAGATATTGGAGAGGCAGTAAGCTTCAGTACAAATATCACAAATAAAGACTATAGGTACAAATGGGATTTAGGCGATGGAACAATACTAGACGAAGTAGGATTATATAAAACAGAACATATCTACAGCCTTGGAGGCGCGTATAGAATAAGCGTAGAGGTTTATGATGGGAAGGGTAAGCTTGTAGGCAAAACAGAGGACACAGTGGTGGTGCAGTGGGAGCTGGGTCTCTCGGCAAATCCTTGGTATCCAGATATTGGAGAGGCAGTAAGCTTCAGTACGAATATCACAAATAAAGACTATACGTACAAATGGGATTTAGGCGATGGAACAATACTAGACGAAGTAGGATTATATAATACAGAACATATCTACAGCCTTGGAGGCGCGTATTATATAAGCGTAGAGGTTTATGATGGGAAGGGTAAGCTTGTAGGCAAAACAGAGGGCAAAACAGAGAACACAGTGGCGGTCCAGCTGGAGCTGACGCTCTCGGCAAATCCTAACCCTGCAGTTATTGGAGAGGCAGTAAGCTTCAGTACAAATATCACAAATAAAGACTATAGGTACGAATGGTATTTAGGCGATGGAACAATACTAAACGAAGTAGGATTATATAATACAGAACATATCTACAGCCTTGAACGCGACTATGCCATAAGCGTAGAGGTTTATGATGGGGAGTGGGGTTTAGGCGAAGCTGATGAAGTTGTGAATGTGGGTCCGCCTTCATTCATTCCTGAGATTGTGGGTACATGGATTTATCAGTCAGAGACAGCTATTTATTCAACTAAATTTGCTGTAGCTTATACGATTTCAACATTTGAGCTTACTAGTGATGGTATATGTTATTATGAATATCGGCCTGTCATTTTGCGTGGACCGACTAACTATATTGAAGATGCAGAAAGGATTAATCTTTTAAATACGTACCCCATACGTTATCCAGGGATGTCAGTACCTGAATATGAAAGTGGACAGGGTACTTATACCTATTTGGGGAAAGGTAACTATTTTCAGGAAAATGCAGTAGGTTTTGCGAAGATTAAGATAATTACTGCTTCCCAAAAAATATATGACTATGAAAATTTCATTCACTTGATGGATACAGGACGACTGGTTTTTTATGGCACGGAGTTTACTAAAAAGTAGAAATAGTCCAAAAAACTAACATTATGTTTGGATCAGTTTTTGGGGAGAAGGTCATAATTCCTTCTGAATAATTCAATAAAATAGCTTATAATAATTTAAAGTACTTATTACTCCGTACAGAGTACTATAAAACTAAAAAAGAAAACTAACGTATATGACATTTTTACTAAAAGGTTGATGGCTATAAAAGTAAAATAATTATAATAGAAAAGGGAAATGAAATGAGAAAAAAAATACCAATTTATCAAAACTTTATAAATGGAGAATTCCTAAACTCTAACTCAGAGGAATTCATTGAAGTTGAAAACCCATCTACTGAAGAAATAATTTCAAAGATTCCAGCATCTACAACAGAAGATATTGAATATGCAATAGAATCAGCATATGAAGCTCAAAAAACATGGGGAAAAATACCTCCGATAGAACGGGCCAAATATTTACATTCTATTGCTAATTCCATAAAAAGTGATTCAGATTCTCTAGCAAAAATTATCTCCGAAGAACAAGGTAAGATTCTTTCCCTTGCCAAAATAGAAGTAATTTTTTCTGCAGATTATATTGATTATATGGCAGAATGGGCAAGACGTATAGAAGGAGAAATTGTCCCAAGCGATAGACCTAATGAAAATATTTTTATTTTTAGGGCTCCTATTGGTGTGGTTGGTGGTATTCTTCCGTGGAATTTTCCTTTCTTCTTAATCGCTAGAAAGATGGCTCCCGCTTTGATTACTGGGAATACTATAGTTATAAAGCCAAGCAGTATAACACCAAATAATGCATATGCATTTGCGAAAATTGTAGAAAATTCAGGTTTGCCAAAAGGTATTTTCAATATAGTTTTTGGAAAAGGATCAGAAGTTGGAAATAAAATAGCTTCTCACCCAAAAATTGGCATAGTAAGTCTAACGGGAAGTGTTGAAGCAGGTCCACTTGTAATGTCAGCCGCAGCTAAAAATATAACAAAGGTAAGTTTGGAGTTAGGTGGAAAAGCACCGGCCATAGTTCTAGCAGATGCGGATTTAGATTTAGCTGTTAATGCAATTACTATATCAAGAATTGGTAATTCTGGCCAAATATGTAATTGCGCTGAAAGAATATATGTTGATAAAAAAATAGAAGATAAATTTATTGGAAAATTAGCTGAATCTATGAAAAAAATAAAGTATGGCAATCCACTTATTGATGACGATATAGATATGGGTCCATTAGTAAATAAAGAACAACAACAAAAGGTATCAAAAATGGTAGATAAAGCAATAAATGACGGAGCCAAATTATTATTAGGGGGGAAAACAGCAAAAATTAGAAATAGAGGTTACTATTATGAGCCAACCATTTTAACAAATGTAAAACAAACAATGGAGATAGCCCAGGAAGAGATCTTTGGACCAGCAATACCTGTAATTACTTTTAATAATTTAGACGAAGCTATTGAATATGCAAATGACTGTGCCTATGGCTTAACTTCTTCAATTTATACAAGTAATATTGATAAAGCTATGAGAGCCTGCAATGAAATTAAATTTGGAGAAACATATATCAACCGAGAAAATTTTGAAGCTATCCAAGGCTTTCATGCTGGATGGAGAAAATCAGGAATTGGTGGAGCAGATGGTAAACACGGACTTTATGAATTCACAAATACTCATGTCGTTTACATTCAATATAATCAAAACATATTATAAAAAATTTCTTAGCTTGGATTAATGGTGGATTTGCATGAGCTTAAATCTGCTTCTGTATACTCCAAAATAATCATTTATCAAAGACCTCATCATGATATATTAAATCTTTTCTAGTTTTTATTTTCACATCAGTCCAATAATTTCTAGGAAGTTCATTTATATTTCCTTTACCTATATCATTTGAGTAAAAAAATATCTTTGTTAAATCCTCTATTAATTCAGATATATAAACCTGAGTAATTTAGTAGAGTATAATCAATA
>CAZKVA010000090.1:0-7412 GCA_964556035.1 uncultured Actinomycetota bacterium | reverse complement strand
TGAATTTACGAGTGGGAGAACTGAAAATATACAACTCTGCAGCCGGAAGCTCTTCGGGTTTTGTTTCTGCAACTGGAAATAGAGTTACTTCCTGATCCTTCTCTTCCAGGATTACCGCAAGTTCTTCTACCACCTTTTTTCCATTGCCAAACTGGGATTCATATATAATATTAATTTTCATCCTGGCCGCCCTTCCGCCTGGTCTTAAATAATTAATGGTTATTATACCGTTCTTATTTGATTGGACAAAGTTTTAATAAGTCAATTGAGGGACCTTTTATGGAAAACGATAAATCTAGAGCAAATAAATATGTTAAAATTTGGAAGTTTTTGATACTTGATATAGTATACTTTATTGATGTATTTATAGAAAAAGGGTTAAAAGCTAATATGAAGTACAGGAAAATGGGATCACTTGATTGGGAAGTATCAGCACTGGGTTTTGGCTGTATGAGATTGCCGGCAAGAAAGCTTAACCGTTTGAGGGCCGATACAAATTCTTCGATAAAGCTTATAAAGCACGGTATTGATCTGGGAATAAATTATATTGATACTGCCTGGTTTTATCATCTGGGAGACAGCGAGAAGATACTTGGAAAAGCGCTCAAGGGCAGCTATCGCGATAAAGTTCATCTGGTAACAAAATTACCTATCCAGATAGTCAGGAAGACAGAAGATTTTGACACCTATCTGAACCGGCAGCTTAAAAGGCTCAAAGTAGATCATATTGATGGATATCTTTTCCATGGATTGAATAAGGGTACATTTAATAAAGTCAAAGACCTGGGCCTGATAGAAAAGATGGAAAAGGCTAGAGATAAGGGGCTGATAAAGTATATAGGTTTTTCATTTCATGATACTTTCCCGGTCTTTAAAGAGATCATTGACTATTACCAGTGGGATATTACCCAGATACAATATAATTATATGGACACAAAGTTTCAGGCTAAAACAGAGGGTCTGGAATATGCACATTCCAAAGGTATCGCAGTGGTTGTAATGGAGCCATTAAAAGGGGGTAGGCTTGTAGATCCTCCTGCCGAGGCTCTTGAGGTAATGAGATCTGCAAAGAGTAAAAAAACATCCGTTGAATGGGCACTTCAATTTCTCTGGAACCGTCCCGAAGTCAGTGTAGTAATAAGCGGTATGGGGTCCATGCAGATGGTTGACCAAAACTCGGAGATCGCTGAACGTTCCGGGATCAATACTCTGAGCAAAGAAGATGAAGAGACAATAACCAGGCTTGCCAGGGCTTACCAGGATAAGATACTGGTTCCATGCACTGCATGCGAATACTGCATGCCCTGCCCATCAGGGGTAAATATCCCCCAGAATTTTGCCATTTTAAATGATGTTTATATAGATAGTAGCTGGTTAAGGAGTTGGCTGACCAGAAGGGGATATGGAAACCTGGCAGGTTCTAAAGAAAAGCTTGATAAGGAAAATCCAAATGGGAATGCATTGATGTGTACAGAGTGCAATAAATGCCTGGAAAAGTGTCCCCAGAAGATCGCTATTCCTGATGAGCTAAAAAAAGTTCACTCAATATTGGGCAAAAGGGGCAGGATCTCTGACTATTATGAAGTAAATTAGCAATATAATAATATATAGATTCATATGACTTAAATTGGATTTGCGGTATATAATGAAGGATATCTTGAACTCATAGAGCCGGGCGTGTTTTGGTTGTACCTTGTGCAAAATCACTTTGTATTAAGTTATATAAATACAGTGTGGACTAAAGGCAAGGCGTGTCTTATGGCCGCAGACTGTAAGTTTATAAAACTCTTTCTATATTCATATTCCTTAAAAAGCGAAAGATGGCTGGTCCGGGTTGCGAAATTTCAAACCGAATTTTATGGGAATTAAAAAAATTAATAGGCTTATTGAAAGAGTAAATAATGAAACATTTATTCTTTTTTCCTATCTTGTATTAATTAATGACATTTTCTATGAATGATAAAAGAATGAAAATATCACTAAAAGCAACACCTATCTAATATTTCATTTGAAAAAAATGAAAGTAATGTATATTATAATTATGAATATATGTTCATAACTATAATATACATTTTTAGCCTATGGTTAATGCTTTTGATGAATGGATAAATGAAATAGGACAGGATTTTTTTAAAAAAAATCTTGGTATTAAGTCTGGACAAAAAATATTAGATTTTGGTTGTGGATGTGGAAGTAATGCTATTGCGATTTCTAAAATTGTAGTACCTAATGGATATGTATATGCATTTGAAAAAGATAGAGACTCCATAAATAAAATGCTCAGAATAGCCGATGAAAGTAGTAAAAAATATTTAAAGGTCATTATCGGAAAGGAAAAAACCAGAACACCAATTCCTGATAGTGAGCTTGATATTGCATTACTATATGATGTTATTCATGATTCTTACTTTAATTCTCTTGAAAGAAAAATTTTGTTCATGGAGATGAGTAGGGTAGTAAAAAGAGAAGGTATGTTATCAGTATTCCCACATCATATAAGTAGTGGTGAGATTGAAATAATAAAGAAAGAGCTTTATGATGCTGGTTTTAAATATTCAAATAAGATCACCAGTACTATCATACATGATAGTACTCTAATTTTAGATTCGGTATATAATTTTAGTAAGAACTAATTGTTTTAAGCTATATTGAATTTTATATGATAAAACTAAAATAATATATAATATTAAATCGGAGGAGAGAGATGAAAAAAATGCCAGAAGAAGTAAGCAAAGCATGGGATAAACGAGAAGGACCGGTGGTATTTACCACCGTAGATAAAGGAGGTAGTCCAAATAGTATTTATGCAACATGTGTTTCAAAATATGACGAAGAAACAATTGTAGTTGCTAATAATTATTTTGATAAAACAAAAATAAATATTCTTTCAGGGAGTATGGGATCAATTCTTTTTATTACCAACGAAAACAAATCCTATCAAATAAAGGGTCCTATTAAATATCATACAGAGGGTGATATATTTGATGATATGAAAAAATGGAATCCTAAAAAACATCCCGGGCATGCAGCAGCATCTCTGGAGATTAAGGAAATATATTCAGGATCCAAAAAACTTCTTTAATCATTATAAATTTACTAAGTAACACTCTACCTTTTAGGAACAAAAGCGGGAATCCTTAGGTTTTTTAAATCCGGGATGAGAGCTAATATTTTTTTGATTTTGTACATAATTTGTTATATGCTTTTTTCTAATAGGGTGGGACACATCCGAATTAAAGCCTGCTTTAGAGAACAACCGCTGCACTGCAAGTTGACTCTGTGAAGCAGGAACCAAATCCCAAACGGGATGCATGGTAATTTATTGCCGTGAGGATGTCACATGTCTATAGTTTGATAACACAAAATACATTCTATAAATTGTCAGGTCACTAAAATATTTAATAAAACCAAAACATATCAAATAAAATTGCTAAATCCTTGATGTACGACTGATAATGATGTAGGATTGAAAAGATTTAAAAACAGATTAAAAATTAAATATATGCTCTGAGTCTTCAATTCCTAATAAGTTTAAAGCTTATGGATTGCTGACCGATAGGGTGTAACTGGTAACGGTTGTGCCTCCCATTGTGGAAAGGAGTAAAAAGCTGTTGATACTGATTTAATATCTTCAGCCTTTATAAAGGTCGTGGAGCATTTTCACTAGAAAATGCTTTTTTTATGGCCCTAAAATCCTTTCCATGTTCTGGAAAGGATTTTTTATGAAGGAAAGGAACAAATGAATATGACTAAAAGACTAATCTGTGCCTTAGTAGCAGTATCCTTTATTGTTACTCTCTTGTTTATGGGATGTTCTGATAATACCGCAAAAAATAATGTTACAGGTACAGTGTCCCCGGACGAGTCACTGAACATTATATGGCAGGATAAAGAAATCAGGATAAGTATTTCTAAAATAATGGATTTCGGTGCTGTAGAGATGGAAGCAGCGACGATAGATTCTGAAAACAAAGAAAGTATACGCCAGGTAAAAGGTGTTCTCTTGGAAGATATACTTAAAGAATATCTGGATATATCATTATCTGATATTTATTCTTTGAGATTTACTGCAGGCGATGGTTATGCCATAGAGGTTCCTCCTGAAGTATTAAAGGAACGTGAAATAATACTTGCTTTTGAGATGGACGGGGAACCGCTGGAAGAAGAAAGCTTGCCGCTCCGCTCAGTTATTCCCGATGAAAGGACTATGTATTGGGTAAGGAACCTTGTGGAAGTCAGTCTTATTGAAGGACACGATATAAAGGAAATAACAGGAATAGTATTCATAGACAGTCTGGTAAAAGCCCTTGAGACACATGATTATAATTATTATGGGAGTAATGATGAGGCAGTGCTGACTGCCGATCTTTTAATGGAATTCAGGGAAAAACAGGAACAGGATTTCATAATGATGATCTCTTCAGACGGGCTTAAAAAAAATGAGAAAAAGGAAATATTTAAAGATGGCTATTTAAAGATAACCGGAGATGGAGCACCTGCCTTTATGGATCCTGATATCCCTAATGGGATGTGGGTAAAAGATATCTTCTCATTGTTTTATGGCCAGACTGCATATGTATCGGCTTTTCAGAGTATGGGGATGTTTGAAACAGCAGTAGTCAAGGGCAATAGCGGTGTTTATCTTGAAAGTATTATAGGATCAGCTGGTCTTGTGGAGTCTGAAAATTATATATTGAGGGCTCTTGATGGATATACTGTAGAGGTAGGCTCAGAAGATATAGGAAAAGGCCTTATATATATGGATGAAGAGAAACAGTTGAATGTCTGTTTTGAAGAACTTGAAGATAAATATTCAATAAAAAATTTATTATCAATAGAAGACAAGAAATAAAGGAGAAGAGATGAGAAGAATAATTGGAATAATCCTGGTGACTCTGATTTTTATGAGCTTAAGTGTATTTGCAGGGTGTAGTCCTGAAGCTGAAGCTCAAGAAGTACTCTGGACTATAGTTGTAGAAAATGATGGTGGTGATAGTGTTGAATTTACAAATGTAGATGCATCAGGTATTGATTTGGTCACAATAGAAGCCACTAAAGAAAAGGAAGACGGAAGCAAAATAAATGAGAGTTGGGAAGGTATGCTCGTATCAGAAGTTTTAAAAGCTGCCGGCTTTGATGAATATACAACGGTAGCGGTTGAGGCCAGTGACGGTTATGCAAAAGAGTTTGATAAAGCCACAATAGATGACAGTGGAACCATATTTGGTCTTAAGCTGGATGGAGAAGATATAGAGGAAGAAGATGGTCCCATGCAATTGGTGGCAAGTTCGATGTCAGGAAGTTTCTGGATTAAAAATGTGGCAAAAGTGATAATCGTAGAGTGATCATGGATTATTTTCTGGGCATATATGGTGTTTATGCTATTTATACCTGGATATGAATCACTAAATGATATTTGAATAAACGCTAAATCATGAGAACAAGTATTAAAAAATTTTTTATAAAGTTTACTGTCTTTGATCTTGTTTTGATAGCGCTGGTGGCTGCCCTTGGGATAGCTACAAAACCTGTGATAGTCCCCCTTGTCCACATAATAACGGGCCCTCTCTTTATTCCTGGTGGAGCAGTTGCCGGTGGATTTTATATGATGTGGATAGTTGTTGGAGCAGGTATTACCGGTAAGCGGGGGACTGCCAGTCTCATAGCGCTTGTACAGGCGATAATGGTAATTGCCATCGGGGTATTTGGAACACATGGAATAATGAGCCTTGTCACATACCTGATACCAGGTCTGGCAGTTGAACTTTTTCTAATAATAAGCAGGCAGAAATGTAGTAATGCAATATCATGTTTTTTTGCAGGCATGATGGCAAATATTGCAGGTACAGTGATGACAAATTTTGTATTTTTTAAACTGCCCTGGATACCCCTTTTACTCACTATTGCATCTGCTGCATTATCCGGAGGTCTTGGAGGACTTTTGGCTCATAGCCTTATCAAAGGTTTTAATAAGGTTAATATTACTGGTTTTAGAACAACAGGGAGGAAAAATTAATTGAAAAGACCTGTCTGGATTATAATTACTATTCTTGCTCTTATAATAGGATTGGCTATAGGCATATTTGGATCCTCAAAGATAATGTTGGATAGGATATTTGTACCTGAGCTCAAAATAACGGGTGATATAAGAAATGTATTAAAAATATCGGATCTTGATATATTTGAAGGTGCAATGGCTATAAATATTGAAAGAGGTATGGCGAAAGTTCTTCCCCTAAAGGAGCTTATAGATTCCGGGGATCCATTTTCTCAGCAAAACAGGGTTCTTGTAGTGGGACAAGATGGTAATGCTGCTGAAATCGATTATGATGAGCTTGCCAGTAGTTATATTTCTTTTAACTCTGAAAATGGGTGGCACTCAATAAATCTAAATCATCCCGTAAGCACTAAAATAAAGAGGATAAAGGAAATAGTAGTAATATCAAAAGGAACCGATATTGATTATGAATACGGGCTTAGCATAATAACTACCGGTGAAAACCTTCTAAACATCACTCCGGGGCAGGCTTATGGAAGGACAACAGAATATCTGAACCCCGAAGGAAATGTCTCTATGGAAAAGGACGGTTATCAGTATAAAGCCTCCATCTATTCAAAGGGAAAGGTCATAAGTATGGAAGAACTGCTGGATTATGGCATTGATGAAAAAATTGCAGTAATGGGCAGGGATGGCAATATCGTCTATACGGGGAATTCGGATCTGATAGAGCTTGAGGATAATCACTTTAATTATATTAATGGTCTGTCGGGTGATAGGGAGATCATTGATCTGGCAGGGATAATGATGGGCCAGCCCGGTGCGAGCATCATGGATGTTTATAATGATTGTCTTTATTATATCGGCCGGGATGAAAAAGTAATGGTCATCATTCTTGATGGCTTTGGGTATCACCAGTATGAATATGCGTATGCAAACGGTTATATTGATTTTATGAAAGGTGCCGATAGCATCACAGCAGCATCTTCTGTATTAAAACCGGTCACAAATTCCGGTCTGGCGGCTATGTTTACAGGCAGGCCGCCTGCTGAAAACGGTGTACACAATCATGATAATAGGCAGCCGCTGGTGCCCACTATTTTTGCCAGCATTATCCAGGACAATAAAAGGGCGCTCTATATAGAGGGTGATATCCAGATACTTAAGACTGAGATAGATCAAGTGCTTAATATAGATCGCAATGATGATGGCTACAGAGATGATGATATATTTGAGTGCAGCATGGAAAATATTGACAGCGGGTTTGATCTTATGGTAGTACATTTTCATTCAATAGATGATATGGGACATAATTATGGCGATGTTGCAGAAAAGACCATGGATAGAATAAAGATACTTGATTCATATGTAGAGGCACTGGTATCGGGCTGGGATGGGCCGGTAATAGTGACTG
>CAZKVA010000089.1:5614-7572 GCA_964556035.1 uncultured Actinomycetota bacterium | reverse complement strand
CTGAATTTTTCATTTATCACCTCAAATTTTTCCAGGAATATTTCACTGATCTTTTTATTTATATCCTTTATGAGTTCCTCTAGCTGCCTCCCGCTATCGACCAGATCCTGTCTCTGTGTATTTAAAAAATCAAATCTCTTCTTTATCTTTGCATATTCTATGGCAGCATTAGGGTTTACATTTCCATAGTCACGTATCTTATTTTTTAATTTCCTGACTTTTATTTCGCTCCCTTGAAGATCTTCCGTAGGTTTGAAATTCTTTGTGGCATATTCAATAGACATATTATAATCATCGACTATTGCAGTACTTATGGATTTTACCTTTTCCCTTATCTGTTCCTTTTTAAGGTCGATTTTATATATATCATTTTCAAGAGTGTTTTCCTTTATTTTCCGATCACCGATA
This sequence comes from uncultured Actinomycetota bacterium, assembly GCA_964556035.1. Taxonomy (GTDB): domain Bacteria; phylum Actinomycetota; class Humimicrobiia; order Humimicrobiales; family Humimicrobiaceae; genus M55B120. Next base: position 7,164 of record CAZKVA010000089.1, on the reverse strand, counting down.
TCCCGGTTAAATTTCTCAATATTTTGCTGATCCCCCGATATAAGTCTTTTTTGTCTTTCAAATTCAGGATAAAGTCTTTTCTTGATCCTCTCAGAAAGTGATTCAAATTCCTTAAGTATGCTATTTATCTCTGATGACCTTGAAAGATTTGCCCTGCATAATTCCTTTAAGGCTTCGACTTTCTTCATCCTGGATTCAGCTTTTTCCCTTTCCTCCTCAAGCTTTTTCTTCCTCTCAGCATTGAGCTTTTTTATTTTGGAGGATTCACGCGCGATATTACCTTCCCTTATCTCGGCTAATACCTTTGACATCTCATCAGAGAGTACCTTGCCTTCATTTTCTAGTTCTTTTGCTATAATATTTTTACCTACTGCACTTTTTACCTTATTTAAAAAGTTCTTAAACTGCTTGTCTATGGACTCCATCTTCTTTGTGATCTTCCCAAGAAAAGAAAGGTCCATTATCTCTTTTTCTTTTTCCAGCGCTTTATCGGCATCTGAGTCTCCTGATGTGGAACCATTTTTAAACTCCAGATCAAACATATTGTAAAGGGTTGAAAACACATTTTTTTTGCTATCGATAAGTGCGATAATATTCGTGAGCCTGGTCCTTCCGGCATTAAAAGCCTCGATCTTTGCTTTCCATTTTTCATATTCCGCCTGTTTTGAACCAATAGTATTTATAAGCTTGCTCTTCTGTCTTTCGACTTCTATTATCCTGTCACTGGTCGTTTTGATCTCTTCTTTTATTTTCCTGTAAGAATCTTCCTGTTTCTCCCATACAATATTCAGACGGCCAAGATTTGTAAGAAATAGTGATATTTCCTCACCTTTAAGCTCATTAGCAACTGTTGAATATTCTCTTGCCCTTTTTGCTTCTATTTCCAGTGGGTCCATTGTCCTTTTGATCTCTTCCAACAGATCATCCAGACGCTCAATATCATCCCTTACTTTTTCCAGTTTTGACATAGATTTTTTCCGCCTGTTCTTATGCTTTGAGATCCCCAGAGCTTCATCTATGACCATCCTCCGTTCTACAGGCTTGAGAAGCGCTATTTCGTTTACCTGGCCCTGATTTATGATCACGTGCAGGCCCTTGCCGATCCCGGTATCTGAAAGCAATTCCTGTATATCCATAAGCCTGCAGGGAGATGAGTTTATGAAGTATTCGCTTCCACCTTCTGCATATACCCGCCTGGTGATTTTTACTTCACTGAATTCTACATCAAACAGTTTGTCTTTATTATCAAAAAGAAGGGATACCTCAGCTATGGCCATTTCTTCTTTTTTGCTCCTGAAGATGACATCACCCATCGTACTTCCCCTGAGTGATTTAGGGCTTTGTTCACCGAGCACCCATGAAATACCATCGGCAATATTACTTTTCCCGCTGCCATTGGGACCTACAATAACGCTTGTCCCTTGCTCAAAATTGAGTATGCTTCTATTCCCAAAAGATTTAAAGCCCCGGAGTGTTATATTCTTAAGATACAAACTAAGTTTTCTCCTATACTGGTATTAAGTGACCCAAACGAAAAATTAAAAAAATAT
>CAZKVA010000089.1:0-5514 GCA_964556035.1 uncultured Actinomycetota bacterium | reverse complement strand
AAACGAAAAATTAAAAAAATATAGCATATAAATTTCTATTTGTTTACAAATCCAGACTATAGAGCAATTTAAGTGAGTTCTTTGCTGCATCCTGCTCGGATTCTTTTTTACTTCCGCCTTTGCCCCGGCCGATTATCTTTCCGTTAAGCATGGCAGCGGAGTAAAAAATCCTCTCATGATCCGGACCCACAGACTTTTCCACCTTATATTTGACAAGCTTTAGGTAATCCGCCTGGATAGCTTCCTGTAAATATGTCTTATAATCAGATATCTGGGGAGCATTTATCATATTCTCGATACGTCCTTCATACTTTTCAAGGATCCAGCCTACTGTATATTTTATTCCGGCATCTACATAAATCGCTCCGATCAAGGCTTCTGTTGCATCAGCAAGGATGGAATCCTTTTCACGTCCGTCACATGCTTCCTCATTTTCACTGAGCAATACCTGCTGGTCGATCCCGATTTTGCGTGCGATAATTGAAAGAGTTTTCTTGTTTACAAGTATTGCCCTTATCTTTGCCAATCTGCCCTCGGCAAAATGGCTGTAGTTCTTATAAAGATATGAAGTGATTGAAAAAGAAAGAACGCTGTCGCCTAAAAATTCCAGCTGTTCATTTCCCCTTGACTGAACATTTATCTGGCGGGCAAATGAACGATGGGTAAGACCCTGAATATATATTTTCAGGTCCACAGGCTCAATACCGAGCCTTTTAAGCCAATCCCTGACTCTTTTTCTTAAAATACCTTCTTCATCACTCATTTGCTTAAAACCTCCACCTGCGTTTGCCGGTTCACTGCATACATACAGTTATACCGTTTAAATTCAAATATACTTCCGTTCACTCGAAAAAATATGATTTTCTATAAATATATTATGAAAAATTTAAATTAATTAACTTTTTGAAGAAATATAGTCAAGAACGTCTTTTACTGTAACCATTTTTTCAGCATCTTCATCGCTTATCTCTATACTGAATTTATCCTCAAAAGCCATGATAAGTTCCACCAGGTCCAGTGAGTCTGCTCCAAGGTCATCAACAAATTTACTTTCCAGTTTTACATCATCTTCATTGACACCAAGAACATCCACAAGTATTTCTTTGAGCTTGTCAAAATTTTCCATACCTTTTCTCCTTTAACTTTTTAATTTGCTATTATTATAATTAATTAAATTATAATTTCATCAATTTTGACTATAATTTTTTATAAAAGTTTTAATTATTTAAAAAGCTCTATTTCTTTTTTTATTTTTTCAACAAGATCAGTCTGCAGGCTTTCCTGTCCGACCCTTATTGCATTCCTTACCGCCCTAGCCTTTGAGCTGCCGTGAGATATTATTACAGGAGCATTGAGCCCGAGCAGCTGGGCGCCTCCATAGGTCTCATAATCAAACTTGTTTTTCATTCTCTTAAGAGGTTTTTTAAGTATAAGCGCCGCCATTTTTGAAATAAAAGAAGATGTTAAGGCTGACTTGACTTCCCCAAAAAACATTTTTGCCATGCCTTCCAGAACCTTAAGTATCACATTTCCCGTAAAACCATCTGTTACAACTACATCTACACTACCCTCAAACATCTCTCTTCCTTCGATATTGCCGACAAAATCAAGCCCTTTTATACATTTTAGTATCTTATGGGCCTCTACAGCAAGCTCACTTCCCTTCTTTTCTTCTCCGCCGATATTTACAATACCGATTTTCGGATCTTTCACACCAAGGATATTTTCACTATAGACTTTACCCATCAGGGCAAACTGTGCAAGATATATGGATTTGCAATCCGCATTTGCCCCGGCATCTATAAGGACGAATCTTGAATCTGCAAGAGGTATTACGGCGGCTATGGCGGGCCTGAATACTCCTTTTATCCTTTTAATATTAAAAAGAGAGCATGCCATCACAGCTCCAGTATTTCCTGCGGATAAAAAAGCACTGCCTTTCCCCCGGCCCACAAGCTGTGAGCCTATATAGATCGATGATCCCTTCTTGTTTTTGAGGACATCAGACGGAGATTCATCCATCCCGACTTCCTGGGTACTGGGTGATATCTCAAGACCGGTGATATCTAATCTCCCTGAATCTGCTGCCTTCCGGATGCTGTCTTTATCACCAACAAGCTTTACTTCTGCAGAATACCTGGCAGATGCCTCAAGAGCGCCCTTAACGATCTCCAGGGGAGCAAAATCGCCACCCATGGCATCTACTATTACTGGATATTTATTAGATCTGTCTTTCACTTATAAAACCTGGGAGCCTGTCCGAAAATTGGATCTTGGCTTGTTGTCTATTTTTTAGAAAGTTCAAGTATGCCGTCAGTATCAATATACTCTCTAACTACTTCGACGATCTTATCTATTTTTTTGACTTCATGAAATCTGACTTGACCTATTATATCCCCGGCTTTTTCTACTGCTGTCAGAGTATCATAATTTACCAGCACCATAGGGACCCCCAATTCCTCAGCTCTTCCAAGCACTACAGAGGAAGGTTGGAAATTACCTGTAAGTATAAGACATTTTGTAGGTGTCTCGAGTGCGGCCAACTGGACATCTGCACGGTCACCACCGGTTATAACGGCTTTATTCGCTTTGCGCCTGAAAAATTTCAAAGCCTGTTCCTGGCCCATAGCTCCTACCATAAATGTCTCGACCAGCTCATCTGCTTTGTCTTCGGCACAGATTATCTGTCCCCCGAGAAGCTCAGCCATCTCCCTGACACTAACAGATGAAAGGATCTTGTCAGATATCACATAACCATAAATATTTATTTCTTTCTTCTTAAGATATGGAAGTATCAGCTCCTCAACATATTCCTGCTGGCTCCTGGGGACCCAATTGATTATGGCTCCGCCGAAACAATCTCCCAATATGTCTCTTGAATGAAGTATAAGGTCCACAATATCGGTATTGTACCTGACGACCATGATAACTTTTGCGCCAAGCCTTTCACATATCTTGAGTGAAGATATTCCAAGGAAATATCCGTCTTCGACACTTTTTGCGCCTTCAAGTATTACTATGTCCTTGTCCTTGTTTATACTCTTATACGATTTTTCTATTTTATCTATAAAATCTTTAGAAAAATTATCGTCTTTCAGGCCTTCACGAGTATACTGCTGGGTTACGACAATGGGACATATGTCTTCAAGCTGGTCTCCAGACTCCAGGATATTTGATATATACTGGGCATCTTCATCAGTAGTGATCCCGCCGACTCTTGTTGGAAGAGTCCCTACCGGTTTCATATAACCGACTTTGAGGCCTTTTTCGGCCAGTATCTTGCTTACACCTACACACATAGAACTTTTACCCGAAAACGGCTGGTTCGAAATGAAATATAACGGAACCATGATCTAACCTCCTATTCTTATTCTTGCATCACCAGCGATGGAACCTTCCCCACGCTTCATTACAAATAAAGGATTTATATCCATTTCCATTATTTCAGGAAAATCTGTTACTAATTGAGACATCCTGAGCAGTACATCAATAATACTCTCAATATCTGACGGTTTCTCTCCTCTTGTACCTTTTAAAAGCTTGATCGCCTTAATCTCCTCGATCATCTCCCTTGCGATCTTTTCGCTTATTGGTGCGATCCTGAAAGACACATCCTTCAGGACTTCGACATATATGCCACCAAGCCCAAACATTATCATCGGACCGAATTGCGAATCTTCACTTATTCCTATTATGGTCTCTTTTTTTTCTTTTATCATCTCCTGGACAAGTATTCCGGAAATATTGGCATCAGGCATATATTTCTTTACACTAAAAAGGATATCATCATAACTTTCTTCAAGTTCCTTTTCATCGCCTATTCCTACTTTTATACCACCGACATCGGTTTTATGCAAAATATTTGGTGATACTATTTTTAAAACAACCGGATAGCCCATCCTGGCTGCTATTTTTTTGGCTTCCTTTATGTCGCAGGCAACTTCAGCTTTTGGAACCGGTATCCTGTAAGCTTCAAGTATTTCCCTGGATTCCAGCTCACCAAGCTCTAATCTGCCTTCGGACCTGCATCTGTCAAAGACTGATTTAACTTTTTCCTCATCAACATTGAACTCGATGATCGGATAGCTCTTTTCGGCCCTCCAATCATTATAATCCATCATGACTTTCAATGTTCCGACTGCAGATTCCGGTATGTCGAAATTAGGTATTCTCTTCTTTGTAAGGTAATTAATACCCTTTTTAACCTCATCTCCTCCCATAAAACCGGTTATCACTGGTATTTTCTTCTCAGATTTATCCATAACCTCAAATATAGCCCTGGCTGTCTCAAAATCTTCCGTCATTGCCTGTGGTGTAAGAAGCACCACTGCCGCATCTACATTGCTATCCTGTATGACCACTTCAAGAGCCTTCCTGTATCTGTCCGAAAGAGCATCACCTAAAACGTCTACAGGATTATACAGATTTGCTGCTTCCGGAAGAAAACTCTTTAACTTATCAATGGTCTCAGTACTAAAGCTAGCAAGCTGTATCCCATTATTCTCACATGCATCAGTAGCCATGATTCCCGGACCACCTGCATTAGTAATTATTGCAACTTTTTTTCCTTTAGGCAATGGCTGATAGGAAAATGCCTTTGCATAATCAAATAGTTCCTTTATAGTATCAGCCCTTATTATACCTGCCTGTTTAAATGCAGCTTCATAAGCCTTATTTGAACCTGCAAGAGTTCCTGTATGCGATGATACAGCCCTTGCACCTGCATCAGTATTACCTGATTTTATTACTATAATAGGTTTTTTCTTTGATGCCTTTGAAGATATCCTGATAAACTCTTTACCATCAGTAACACCTTCCAGATAGGCAGTGATCACATCAGTGTCTGGATCATCCTTCCATGCTTCAAAAATATCAGTCTCAGAAATGTCTGCCTTGTTTCCAACAGAGACCACTTTTGAAAAACCGATTTTCGAAGTTTTAGCCCAGTCAAGAATCGAAGTAAGAAGTGCCCCGGACTGTGAAGTAAAACTGATTTTTCCTTTTATTGGCATATTTGCTGAAAAGGAAACATTTATGGGACACAATAAATCTATCATGCCAAGACAGTTAGGCCCCAGTATCCTGATGCCATAATCTTTCGCCTTTTCAATAAGGCGCTTTTCCCTCTTGGCTCCCTTTACACCTGTTTCCTTGAAGCCTGCCGAAATAATAATAGCATACTTTATACCCTTTTTAGAACATTCCTCCAGCACTTTTGAAATAAATCTTGCTGGTATTACAATTACTGCAAGTGAGATATCCTGTTTGATATCAAGTATTGATGAGTAGCATTTATGGCCATTTATATCACTGGCCTTTGGATTTACCGGAAAGATTTTTCCCTTATACCCTGATCCTGTAATATTATCAAAAATTATGCGCCCGACTTTACCCTCTTCCCTTGCAGCCCCTATCACTACCACGGAATCCGGGCAAAAAAAATCTTTTAAACTCAAAACCTATACCCCCCGGTCTATGCGGATCTTTTTTTTATTTTTTACTTTGCCTTGGTCT
>CAZKVA010000088.1:0-7706 GCA_964556035.1 uncultured Actinomycetota bacterium | reverse complement strand
CTGCTTAGCAGTTTCATATTAGACAAGCCCCCTTCCAGTGACTTTTATAAAGATCTCCTCCAGTGTTGCTTCTTTTGTATGCATGGTCAGGATCTCTTTATCATCTATGATCTTATTTAGAGTATTTTTATCCTCCTGTATTATGGTTGAAAAACATTCCTTTTTTACATTACCATTTTGAGCATACTCTACCTCGACAAGCTTCTCTCCGTATTGGAGTTTCAGATTTTTAGGTGAATCTATAAGCTTTATCACACCGTCTACAATAAATCCCACACGGTCGCATAATTCATCTGCTATATACATATTATGGGTGGTTAAAAATACGGTCACACCTTTATTATTACGTTCCTTTATTATATCTTTAATATCGGCTGCAATAGCAGGGTCAAGTCCCGTAGTGGGCTCATCAAGGAACCACATGCTGGGATTATTGATCATGGACCTGGCAAATGTCAGGCGGTGACTCATACCCTTTGAAAATTCTTCCGTTTTTATGTTTTCCTTGCCTTTCAGACCAACAAGTTCAATTAATTCCATAGGATCACGTGTCTCTACATCAAATAACTTGCTGTAGAAGCTCAAGTTTTCTTTTGCTGTCATTTTGCTATATACATTGGATTGCTCAAATGACATACCTATTTTATTGAACATTGTCCGTGAGATATTTTTTATGTCATAGCCTGCAACAGACACATCGCCTTTCTGGAGCTGCAAAAGACCCGTTAAGATTCCCTGTGTTGTTGATTTTCCTGCACCCGATGGACCGAGAAATCCAAAAATCTCCCCGTCGGCTACTTCAAAATTCACATCTTTGACTGCAAAATTATCATTTTTTAAATATGAATGATACAGCCCTTTCACCTTAATCATTATCCTTGCCTCCCTTTTTTCGTTTTCCGATACCATTTTTTATAAAATCCAGTAATAGACCGACCGTTTCGATTATACCCCCGTCAAATTTCCGTATATCAGGTTCTTCTCCTTTTACTTCCTGGAAGTAGTACTCCATCACACTTACATTCATAGAGGATATAATATAGCTTACAAAATCCAGATCAATATCATCCCTGATCTCATTCTTTGAGATTGCAAGTTTTAAAAGTCCGGTATATACATTTTGTGCATTTTGCAATCCTATGCCCACAACTTCGTTATATAATGAGTGACCCTTGTTTTTAAACAGCCAATTTCCCATAAGGGTGATCTCTGGATTATCTGCTGCAAATTTAAGTCCGGATATAAACAATTCTCTAATAAGTGTAAAAAAATCATACTCTTGCGAATTTTTAAAAACAGGGGAAACAGATTCCAGCTTTTTTTCGTTGACTCTTGCTATAAGATACAAAAACAGATCTTTTTTATCATCAAAATATTGATAAAAGCTACCTTTTGCTATCTGGCATTTATCCACGATCCTGTTAATGCTGGATTTGTCATAGCCAAAAGCTCCAAATTCACGGATTGCTACATCTTCTATCAGCTGCCGTTTTTCTTCGGACAAGTTTTTAAATGTTTCTTTAGGCATACTACTGTCCCCTTTTATCAAAGATATGACTTTACAGTCATATGACCTTTAAGTCATATTCTATGCCTGGTTTTATTGATTGTCAAGATTATTGTCTCTAATTGTCTATTTTTTAAAGTGCACACTTTTTTATGTGATTTATATTTTAAAAGTGCACACCTCTGGGATTATAATCAAAAGTCAATAAAGAAAGGTTTTGCAAGAAGTAATAGAATTTTGGAGCCCGAGCTGAGTCTTGGGAGTTGGTAGCGGGGATAGGATTTGAACCTATGACCTTCGGGTTATGAGCCCGACGAGCTACCAGACTGCTCCACCCCGCGACGCTAAAAATACGGCTAACTTTTTAACCGCAAACCTATTATAATGATTTTTCTTTAATTGTCCAATCCAATTCGTTTTTTTTAAAACAACCGGGCCGCATAGCTCAGTAAAAATATTATGATTGAACTAAGGGTGATACTCGTGATCTGGCCGTAACATCATAGGGACCTATTTGCAATTAGGATCCGGTCCTTTTTATTATAGTCTTTTTCTAATGAAGCTTGCTTGAGATCTATTGTTCCTTCGACTAATTCGAGTAAACTGCCGGATACTACAGGATCTGTTTCAAGGATAATATATGCCGGACTTTCAGCTGTCAGATAGGGGGATGCCGCAGACAGGATCCTTTCATATATTTCAAGACCGGTCCTGCCCGCCACAAGAGCCGCTTCAGGTTCATATTCCCTGACCTCCCGGGGAAGACCTGAGTGATCATCCTCTCTTATATAGGGTGGATTAGATATGATGATGTCTATTTTTCCACAGTATTTTTTAAACATAAAAGAGTCGGCTTCCGGTAAAATATCACACTGTATAAACTCTATACTTTCAAGATCTTCTGTTTCCAGTATATCTTGAGCATTTTTGCGGGCTACCTCAAGTGCATCTATACTATTGTCAGTGGCGATGATGCTACATTCAAATCCACCACCAGAGCTACTCCCCGGCTTTTTCTTGAGCTCGCAGTAAAGGCTTAAAGCTATGGCTCCGCTTCCTGTGCCGATCTCGGCAATGGTGATGCTGCCCTTCTTATTCAATATGCCTTCAGCGATCTCAAGTGATCTTTCAACGATAAGTTCGGTCTCGGGACGGGGGATCAGCACATTTTCATCCACATATAGTCTTATATTTCTAAAATATGCCTCATTCAATATATATTGTATCGGGACATGTTCAAGTCTCTTAAGTATATGCTCTTTATAGGTCTTAAGTTCACCGGAAGTAAGCACCCTGTTATAATTAAGATAGAGATTCATCCTGGATAGTCCAAGGACAGATGCCAGAAGCAGCTCAGCTGAAAGACGCGGTTGGGGAACGTCCTTTCCTTTGAAAAAATCAATACCCCAGTCCAGTATCTTTTTTACATTCCATTTTTCCACTGATCAAACTCCAAGTTTTTCCAGTTTCTTTTCCTCGTCAGCTGTTTTTAATTCTGTGATAAGCTCCTCTAAATTCCCCTCAAGGATCTCTTCCAGTTTATATAACGTCAGATTGATCCTGTGGTCGGTTACCCTTCCCTGGGGATAATTATATGTCCTGATCCTCTCGCTGCGGTCGCCGGTCCCTATCTGCATCCTCCGGTTTTCCGTCTGCTCATCCTTTTGCTTTCTTTCTTCCTCTTCCTTTAATCTTGCCCTCAATATTTTAAGAGCCTTATCCTTATTCTGAAGCTGGGATTTCTCATCCTGGCAGCTGACTATCATTCCAGTAGGTACATATGTTACCCTTACGGCGGAATCAGTAGTATTTACCGATTGCCCTCCCGGGCCGCTCGAACGGAAAACATCTATCCTGAGATCATTCGGGTCTATCTCGACTTCTACGTCCTCGACTTCTGGCATGACAGCTACTGTAGCGGTAGAAGTATGTATCCTACCCTGTGATTCAGTAGTCGGAACCCTCTGTACCCTGTGAACGCCTGATTCATATTTCATGGTACCATACACACCTTCACCATTGATCTCAAAGATTATTTCCTTGAAACCACCTATACCGAGGCGGTTTGAACTAAGAATAGTATGCTTCCATCTCCTGCTTTCAGCATATTTTATATAGAGGCGGTAAAGCACTTCTGCAAACAGTGCTGCCTCGTCTCCGCCTGCGCCAGCCCTGACCTCGACGATTACACTTTTTTTATCATTTGGATCCCTTGGCGCCAGCTGGATCTTTATCTGTCTTTCGAGTATGGTCCTGGTCTCACTATTTTTATTGATCTCGTCCTTGAGAAATTCTTTCATTTCTTCATCCTTTTCCAGATCCAGCATCTCGCCAGCTTCATCAAGTGATGTGATCACCCCGCGGTACTGCTTTGCAAGATTTACGATTTCCTCTAGACCGGAGGCCTTCTTGCCATATTCCTTTATTTTCTCTGGATTTGATGTGACTTCAGGGCTTGAGAGTTTTTCGATCAGTTTATTATATTTATCCTCAAAATTTTTAAGCTTATCAAGTAGTTCATTCATTTTGTATATTCCTTTTAAAATCTATTAGGCTATAGGATATTATAAAATAGTGATCAGCAAATGAAAATACAGCCCGGTACCTAGAATTATATCTAAATAAATACGGCCAAATTAGAAAATATTTTTAAGTTTGCTGGGAGCCTGTCCGAGAACTGGATCTGTTTAAAAATATCAGCCTACAAGCCTGAGCCCAGTTTTCGGACAGGCTCCTAACTGGAGGTTGTCTTCAGTGTGACTTTATCCTTCTTTAATTTGTCTTCTGCTTCTATTACCTTGGTAAATGAACTTATCGCTACTTCGATCTGGGAATCATCAGGTTCCCTCGTGGTGACCTTCTGGAGCAGCAGTCCCGGATAAAATAAAATATATACGATCTTATACTTCGAGAATTTACCCGCAAGTTTTATTAATTCATATGATATTCCGGACACTACCGGTATTAAAAGTACCCTGTATAGTATGCGCAGAAGCAGCGGGGGTCTACCCAGAAATGCAAATATAACTATTGCCACAACCATGACTATCAGGAGAAAACTAGTACCGCATCTGACATGTACCGTTGTATATTTCTTTACATTCTCAACTTTCATTGCTTCCCCATGTTCATATGCCTGGATCGTCTTGTGCTCCGCACCATGATATTGAAAGATCCTCTTTATATCCTTAAGCTGTGATATTATAAGTATATATCCTAAAAAAAGCCCGATCCTTACAAGGCCCTCCATAAGATTATATAAAATAGTATTTGGAAAATAATTGGAAAAACTTCTTCCTATAAGGGTAGGCGCCACAAAAAATACTCCCACCGCAAATATAATAGCTACGACAATAGCTATAGTCATTTCTTTTTTAGAAAATTGGATATCCTCTTCAGTCGACTCATTTACTGAATAACTAAGAGCCCTGAAACCGAGAGCCATACTCTCTATCAAGCTCACTACTCCCCGGACAAAGATAAAGCCCAGAAACTTATTATTAACTGTAAGAGAAGAGTTTTTAAAGATTTTAGTTGAGATGGTCTTGTCGGGTCTGCGTACTGCCAATGACCAGAAGTGCTTGCTTCTCATCATAACACCCTCTATGACAGCCTGACCACCTACCTGGTATTTATTATTTGTTTTAGACATTAAAAAAAGATCCCTGATTATTTCTTGGCCTTTACCATACGTTTCTTAAACCTTTCAACTCTTCCTCCGGAATCAATAAGTTTCTGCTTCCCGGTATAAAAAGGGTGGCATGCTGAACAGATCTCAACCCTGAGTTCTTTTTGAGTCGACCTTGTCTGAAAGGTATTGCCGCATGAACAGGTCACTGTGCTTTCAAGATACCCAGGATGTATTTTCTCTTTCATTATATTTTCCTCACTAATATATATTTATTTCTACCAATTATTTCAAATATAAAATATTAACACAAATACAGGCCTCCGTAAACATAATTTTAGCAATATCTGGTGTGTATTGTCTCAAAATATGAATACCCGGAGCTAGCTTTGCCTGAAAACTAATCAGGACTTCCTCTGCTTATTAAAAGTTGCTTCTATCGCCTTAAGGAAGTCGACATTGGATTTGGTATTCTTTATATAATCAATAAGCTGCTCGATAGCAACATCGGGTTCTTTTTGATAGATAAGTCTTCTGAGTCTCCATATTATTCTTGCCTCATCGTCCTTCATCAGAAGTTCTTCTTTTCTGGTACCGGACCTTGTGATGTCTATAGCCGGGAATATCCTCTTGTCTGCAAGTGTCCTATCAAGGTTGAGCTCCATATTACCAGTACCCTTAAACTCCTCAAAAATAACATCATCCATCCTGGATCCCGTATCTATAAGCGCAGTAGCAAGAATTGTAAGGCTTCCTCCATGTTCGATATTCCTAGCTGCTCCAAAGAACCTCTTTGGTGGAAATAGCGCCGAAGAATCAACACCGCCGGACAGCACCCTTCCACTTGCGGGTATTGAAAGATTATATGCCCTGGCAAGCCTGGTTATACTGTCAAGGAGGATCAGAACATCCCTTCCGTGCTCCACGAGTCTTTTTGCTCTTTGAAGTACCAGCTCCGCCACCTGTATATGATTATCCGAAGGCTGGTCAAATGTAGAGCTTATGACTTCGCCCTTTACCGATCTTTCCATATCTGTTACTTCCTCAGGTCTTTCATCTATAAGAAGGACTATGATGTCTACTTCCGGATTGTTCTTTGAAACGCTATTGGCCAGGTCTTTTAAGATAGTAGTCTTTCCTGCCTTAGGAGGAGATACTATAAGTCCCCTCTGTCCCTTTCCGATCGGTGCGATAAGGTCGATTATCCTTGGTGAAATATTTTCCGGATCTTTTGTCTCAAGATGCAGGCGGTCCATCGGATAGATCGGAGTGAGCTTATCAAAAGGAACTCTTGACCTTATTACATCCGGACTATCATCATTTACTTTTTCTATCCTTATCAGGGCATTATACTTCTCACTATCCTTGGGAGGTCTTACCTGGCCATATACCAGGTCCCCCTGCCTCAACCTGAATCTTCTTATCTGGGATTGAGAGACATATATATCATGAGATCCTGAGAGATAGCCGCTGGTCCTTAGAAACCCGTAACCATCAGCCAGAATATCCAGGACTCCCTGCATCCGCTCCTCATATACTTCTATCTCTTTTTCTTTCTTTTCCGGATATTTTTTCTTTTTAGATTTTACTTCTTTCTCTCCTGAAGCATCTTGCTTGATAAGCTCGCCTATGGTATCAGGTTCTTTCTTTTTCTCGTCTCTTCTTTTACCGGGTATGCTTATTGTCTCCATCGGCCTCTCAACCTTTGGGGTCACACCTGGCTTAGGAAATGGTGGTTTGAAATCTTTTTTATCTTCCTTGTTATCTTTTTCTACAACCGGTTCAATATCTCCGATTATCTCTGGGGCCTTCTCCTCTACTTTAGTGCCGCCAGGAAGATCCGTATCGGAAAAGCTGCTGCTTTCAATAACCGGAGCACCGCCAGAAGTACTTTCTGTGGGCGCACTTGCCCCATCGTCTGATATTTCCTTCATGATCCTGGTGATAAGTTCACCCTTTTTTAATTTTGTTATCCCTTTTATATTTAGCTGTTTTGCAATGACCTTTAGCTCTGACAATACCTTTCCATCTAAAAGTTCTTTATTTATATCTCCAATTCCTGACATTCGCAAATACTCCTTTCATAAGTATGCTAGATCTGTCTTTTGCCATCTAAGACGGCCTTATCTTTTTATTAATCAATATTTTGTTTAAAAATAGTATTACTTGTAATAAATAAACAATAATCCTTAAGAATTTGTATCTCTTAAACTCCGGCTGTTTCTGATCATGGATATGTAAGTCTTTTAAGGTATAGCAAGAGTTTTTATTTTAATTTAAATTGAATAAGGATATATATAAATTATTTGGGCTTATAGGAAGGAACTCCTATAATCTCCTGTATAAACTAATTTCAAAAATTTTAGGTCTGATTTTTTTTGGGGAAACTCCTATTTTATCTTATACTATCTAAACTTCCAGTATAATATATAGAGTTATCAAGAAAAAAGCAAGTAGATTTTTTTCGTATGATTTTTTTCGTATTGGCCCATAGTCTCAGGTATAGATTTTTCGAATTATTTTATTGTAAAGAATCGAATGATCATGCTGCGGTATATATACAGGAAGATC